>NZ_JBCOJC010000001.1:129087-185443 GCF_040925905.1 Enterococcus sp. 2201sp1_2201st1_C11_2201SCRN_220225 | reverse complement strand
ACCATAACATGTATGGCCGGCTCTGCAAAGCCAACTAAAAATCCCATAATAAAACCGATGGGAATCAACAACCAATTGCTCTCCATGCGAGCTAATTCCGTACCTAAATGTTTACCTACCGGCACATAGGCGATATTTACCCCATGTAAAAAGAGAATCAATCCCATGGTGGTGATTAAAAAACCTAACATAATACGCCAAAATTTTTGGGGCTTTAACTTGAAGCTAAAGACGTTTAAAAGAACAAATAGGATCACAATCGGTGCAATCGCTAACAAAACTTCTTCCACTTGAGTGCCTAAACCAGTAAAAATCTGTTTCAGAAGATTCATTTAAAAATCACCCCCAAAATCATCACGGCTAAAATAGGCCCCAGTGAAGAAATTCCTACCATGCCAAAACTATCACTGTCTCCTTTATCTTGATGGATCATACTGGTCATCCCACTGGCTAATGCCAAAATAAAGGGTACCGTCACAGGTCCAGTTGTTACCCCACCGGCATCAAATGCAATCGGCATAAACTCAGGGCTGGTAAAAAAGGATAAAACAAAGACCCCAAGATAGCCAATGAGCATCATCTGATAGTAAGACAGACGAAAAACGGTTCGTAGCAAAGCAAGAAATAGAAAAATCCCTGTTCCCACACTCACTACACCAATTAAAATAAATTTAGTAATGGCCCCTTCAGAAATGTCTCGAACTTGTTGTGCTAAAACTTGTACAGAAGGCTCGGCAATCGTAATCCCAATGCCAATAGCAAACCCTAAACTACACATAATAGCCAAACTACGCTTTTTAATCATATATTCCCCGACGAGAGACCCCACTCGTAACATGGAATAATCCGCACCAAATAAAAACAACGCCATGCCAATCATCATAATCCCCGCACCCACGATAAATGTGATGAAATCGTCTTTAGGTAACGGAGCAAAAATAAAGGTCAATACCACGATTAGAACAGTCATAGGTAAAATTGCAACAATTACTTCCTCAAAGCTTTTCCTCATCCTATTCCTCCTTTTTTTAAATTAATTGCCAATTGAGGAACAATTGCTTAGAAAAAAGTAACCATTCCTCAATAAATACTAATATTAGTGTAGCCTAAATTATGACGAACTTCAAACGGCTCTCGTGGCATTCTTGGAGATTTATGGTACTATGGCACTGGAAATGAGGAAGAAAAATGAAGAAAAAAACTTTACTGACTGCATTTTTAATCGTAGTAGCAGGACTTGTACTATGGGGTGGTCAGCAACTGAAACACGAAAAAGACGAAACCATCCAAGATAAAGAGAATCTTACTTTTATGATTGCCACTGATATTCACTTTTTAGCTCCAGAACTCCATGATGATGGCCAAGCTTTTACTTTCATTAAAGCCACCGCTGCCGGAAAAGATTTAGACTATCAAGAACAGAGCTTACAAGCTTTTATTGATCAAGCTTTAGTGACAAAACCTGATGGCCTGATTTTAACTGGGGATCTCACGTTAAACGGTGAAAAAATTAGTGCTGAAAAAATGCAAGAACTCTTTCGTCCCTTAAAAAAAGCCGGGATTTCCCTTTACTGCATTCCAGGAAATCACGATCTTTATGACGGCTGGGCCCGAAGTTTCAAGGAGAAAAACCAAGAAAAGACCCCGCAAATCAGCCCAGAAAACTTTAAAAAGATTTTTCCGGATGGCTATGAACAAGCAATTTCTGTGGCTCCAGATGATTTAAGCTATGCCTTAGCCATCAATCCAGAATATCGCTTCTTGTTACTTGATAGTAACCACTATCCCATGAGTGAAAGTTCTGCTCAACCAGCTACAGGAGGTAGCATCAGGGACTCCACATTAGAGTGGCTAGAAAAACAATTGCAAAGTGCTAAAGAGCAACATCAAGAGCCCATCCTCTTTGTGCACCACAATCTTTTGACCCATAATAAAAGTGTTAATCAAGGCTATGTTTTGGATAATAGCCCTCAAGTTAAAAAACTTTTAAAAGATTACGGCGTTTCGGTAGTCTTTTCCGGACATATTCACGCCCAGGACATTATGGCAGAAGATGGACTGACAGAAATTGTTACCAGTTCCTATAATATTATTGATCACGGCTACGGCCTTTTAAGACTCTCCAAGAATCAGATGAGTTATAGCCGCAAGACCATTAGTGTTTCCGATTGGGCGCAAAAGAAAAAGCTAACCAATACTCAATTAATCAATCATGATCAATACTTAAAAGAACTCTTTTTAAAAGATGGCGAACGCTTGGCCTACGAGACTCTGTTAAATCAAAAAATTACTGACGAGGCACAGTTGAAATCAGCCGCTGATTTTTTAGCACAAGTTAATTTGGATTACTTTCAAGGAAATGACTGGCGAGAAGATGGGTCTGTTACTAATTTGAAGCAAGATCCAGGCTATCAGCTTCTCACTCAGACTACTTTTTTAAAAAACTATTTAACTGATATACTCCAAGATCAAAATTTAAACGATCAACAATGGACTTTAAAAAAATGAAACTACAAAAAAGGGCTGACAGCAATTTGTCAGCCCTTTTCTTATCCGCGAGTTTAGTCGATAATAGTTACTTTCACTTGGCGACGGCCCCAAGCAACACATTGTTCATAAGTCGAAAAATGAACGTCGATGATATTTCCTTGGATGGCACTACCGGTATCTACTGCATAAGCTTCTCCGTAACCTTCAACATATAAGTGAGTCCCTAGTGGAATCACGCTAGGATCAACGGCTACAGCCATTGGGTTTTCTAAAAGATTTTGACCAGTGGCAGTTATAGTACCTCCACCTAACGTATCAGCGGGATCACTGCTATATGCGGTGGACTCCATATACATAGTTGTACCAGAGTAATTAGCAGAATCTGTGGTAGTAGTTTCTGTAGTTTCAGCTGTTGTGGTAGCTGCCTCTGTTTTGGTAGTTGTCTCTGTATTTTCAGTCGAAGCTTTCGTAGCGGATGAGTCTGTGTTGATGGTTAACACTTCTCCATCGTAAATCATATCCGTATCGGCAATCTTATTATCTTTGGCAATGGTGTCAATATAATCATCTGAACCATAGTATTTCATAGATAAGCCCCAAAGTGTATCAGAGGAAGTAACGGTGTGTTCAATTTCAGCGGCATCAGATTGACTACCAAATGCGGCTACTCCTGCTAAGACTGCTGTTCCAAATAAAATTGATTTAATCAGTTTCATATATGTATCTCCTTCAAGTTATTGTAGTTGTTCTTGTTGACAGGAACATCATAACAAGTCGGAGTTGTTTTTGGGTAACAGGACTTTAACAGAATATTTCAGGATTGTGAGAATCTTACAAAATTCACCTTCCAAATAATAACTAGCGTTTCAGAGTTGATATTATCAGTTTTTTATTATGTAAAAAATTCAGATAATTGTAATAAGCGGGTTAAGATAATATTAAGGGCACTTTGAAAAGTTTTTTTGTGATAGAATCCACTATCCAATCAAGCGCTTTCATTACAGTAAATTATCAGCTGTAATCTTTTTTGCACTATCTTTCACATTCAATTACTCATTTGCAAAGGTTCTTGGAGACATAAAAAGAAACTCTGAACAAATCAGCACATTGTTCAGAGTTTCTAGTCTTTTACCCAATTTTTTTATATACTGCGATGATTTCCTTGGCTAAATCAGTAAATGCAATAGAAGTCATTAAATGATCTTGACTATGAACAGTCAGTAAAGTCACTTCCATATGGTCCCCTTGTGCTTCTTTGGTCAAAAGGCCGGTTTGGGAATGATGGGCCTCTGTCAAAGCAGTTTCGGCTTGTTTGATTTTTTCATCTGCTTCTACAAAATTGCCTTCTTTGGCTGCCTGTATGGCCTCCATAGCATTGCTCTTCGCATCTCCTCCATGAATAATCAATCCCATAATGGCGGCTAAGTTTTGCTCTTCCATTTACTTATACCTCGGCTTTCATTAAATTCAACGCTTGTTCCAGAACCTTTTTCCCGTTCATCATACCGTAATCCGCCATATTGATTACTTCCACTGGGATATCTAAAGGCTGAAGCTTTTCTTTAAACTGCTTTTCCATAAAACGAACTTGCGGTCCTAACAATACCACATCAATTTTTTGACTGGCTAATTGTTTATCGGCTTCAGAAGCAGCAACTGCAAAAATCTCTTCTTCTACTCCTTGTTCTTTTGCAGCATTTTGCATCTTGGTCACCAACATACTGGTGCTCATACCAGCAGCACAAACTAACATAATCTTACGTTTACTCATGGCTAACACTCCTTGTAAATTATTATCTTGATTTTGAAAATCCAAATCAGAAATCGATTACAAGAACATCATAAGCAATATGAGTCAGAAAAGGTAGCCGTCTTCCTCTTTGTGGAACATGTTCCACTAGATAAAACAGGTGGTCTTGACCATTTGTTCTTGAACGGACTTTTCAAGATAAATCAAACGAATCCTTTGTCAAAGCAACAGAGCTTTGATAACATGAAAAGAGTTCAAGTAAGGATTCTTTATTATAGAAAGGAAAACAACAATATGCGTATACAAAAGTCAAAAGTAGCAATTGTCGGGAGTGGCCTAGTCGGCTCTTCTACGGCCTTTAGTTTGATTACCCAAGGTGTTTGTGACGAGGTCTTAATGATTGACCTTAATCACGAAAAAGCTTTAGGAGAAGTGCGAGATTTAAAAAATTCCATTAAATACTTGGATCGTAATGTAAAAGTGACTGCTGGCGATTATCAAGACTGTGGCGATGCTGATATCGTAGTGATTACTGCTGGTGCACCACCAAAACCAGGACAAACTCGTTTGGACACTTTGGACATCAGTGCCAAAATCGCCAAATCCATTGTAGAACCCATTATGGCAAGCGGCTTTGATGGTGTCTTTATTGTAGTATCCAATCCTGTAGATATGCTGGCTTATCTAGTGTATAAACTTTCTGGACTACCGAAAAATCAAGTAATTGGCACCGGTACTTCTATTGATTCAGCCCGTTTGCAAAACTTCCTCGCTGATTTAGTAGATGTAGACCCCCGCAGTGTGTATGGGTACGCCATGGGAGAACACGGCGATTCATTGATGGTTCCTTGGTCTACAGTGACCATCGCTGGCAAAGCTTTCCACGATGTAATTGCCGACAATCCTGAGTTGGTTGGAGACATTGATTTAGATGATTTGGTATTGAAGACGACTCAGGAAGGCTGGGAAATTTTCAATCGGAAAGGCACCACTTATTATGGCATCGCCTCTGCTTCAGTGGGCATTATCAAAGCCATTCTTTTTAATGAAAACTCAATTATTCCCGTATCCACTCTACTAGAAGGGGAATATGGAGAACGTGATATTTTTGCTGGTGTTCCCGCTATTTTAAATCGCAGCGGTGTAGCTGATATTTTAGAAATTCATTTGACTCCTAATGAACAAGAAAAATTCCGGAGTTCTGCTAGTATCATCCGAGAAAATACTGAAAAGATCCGCAAATACGCTGAGTAAATACGTTGAATAGCAAAAACTTCCGGTCAAAGGCCGGAAGTTTTTTAGAATTCTTTGCGAAAGTTTGCTTGCATTTTCTTTTTTTGATAGCCACAGTTTTCATAAAATTGGTGTGCTGCTAAACGTTCTCCTCCAGAGACAAGACGTACTCCTTTTGCTCCAGTTTCTTTTGCCCACTGTTCCAAAGCCATTAATAATGACTTGCCAATTCCTTGATGCTGGTAGTCTTTTGCCACTGCTAACCCCATGATATTCTTAAAAGAAGGCATATACACCACTTCGTAATCATTTCCATGAATGTAGCCTACTACCTTTCCTTGAATTTCTGCTACTAAAAAGCAGTGACTGGGATTATTTGTCAGCCTTGCTAATTTTTCCTCCGTCTCTTCAAGGAAAAGACATACCCTAATTCCTTAGTATTCAACTCCCAAATACTTTGGGCATCTTCGGTTTGATACTTACGCACAGTCCACTCCATCACTTGCTCCTCCTAGATTGATTCATATTTGTAAGCGATATTACAGTCTATTTTAGAAAGCAACTATTAGATTGTCAATTTTAAAAGGATACAAAAAGACCGGGAAATCCCGGCCATAAATTACGCTATTACACTTCTTTCAACTCTGGTACAGCTTCTTTATTCTTGTCACGACGGGCAATTGCTGGCAAGATCATTCCTAACATAATCAAGACGATTGGTGTTAAGATATTCGTTGCCAATTGGAACCACCATGCTTTTGGATCAGCAGCATATTCCAATTTCGGCACCATTCCCAAAACACAGGCAAAAGCAGTGAACACAAAGCACCACGTACCAGCGATAAAGCCGAGTTTTGGATTTTTCATAAACTTGTATTCAGATTTGTAGTTTTTCCAAGCTTTGTTCAACATCATGTAAGCAAAGAAAACCCACAAATAACGCATTGGCATTACAACGGAATTCAAGTTGGTCATCCATTTCACCAATTCATCCATATTGCCAATTCCGAGAATCGGTAACAAGATGATGATACTTACTAAAATACCAGTAAAGAGGTAGCCATTAACCAACGTGCCTTTTTTGGAACGTTTCCGTAACCAATTTGGTACGAACATTGGGTCAGCATCTGCCAAAAGAATTTGCAATGGCGCATCAATGGAGAATGCCAACGCAGAGATTTGACCAATTGTATTGGTCAAAGCGTAGACGATCATCAAGAAATTCCCTACACCGTAATATTCACCAAGTTGTTGGAAGGCACTATAGGCCCCATTACGCATTAAGTCCGCAGGAATGTTGTTGCTGGCAAAAAGCATTCCCATAGCTACAGAACCTAAAATGGCAGAAACCCCTACCATCCCCGCTAATAGAAACATCCCTTTTGGAAATTCTTTGGCAGGATTTTTTGTTTGGTTTACATAAGGAGAGATTTTTTCTGCTCCCCCAACGGCAAAGACCAACATCGAAATAGTAGTAAAATAGGAGAAGTCAAACTTTGGAATATAAGTTTTGATATTCCCCATATCTGGTGTTGCAAATTCCATGCCTTGGCTGATTGCCGGCGCACCAACTGCAAGCAAGATGAACAAGATGGACATGATAAACATCGCTGTCCCAGCAAGTCCACCAATGACTTTTAATGTGGACAAACCTTTTGTAGACAAGTACAAGAAAGCTAAGAAAATCACTAAACTAATCAAGGCAATCGTGGTCATGGACATATTAGAAAGCATATCTCCATTTCCTTGTACCGCCCAACCTAAGGCAATCATAATTGCTTGAGGTTTTTGGGCAAGATAAGGAATATGCACTACCCAATACGTCCAAGCTGCATAATAAGCTAGTCGTTTCGTAGAAGTATTTTCTACCCAAGAACTAACCCCACCTTTACTGTCTTTAAAAGTCGAACCTAGTTGTCCTACGATCAAAGCATAAGGGATAAAATATAACGCTAGAATTAAGATCCATGAGGTAACTACGGAAATTCCTTGTTGGGCGTAGTTGTTCACCACGTTTCCTAAGCCCCAAACCATATTGAAGGCAATTAAGCCGACCGTAAACCAACGCAATTGCTTTTGATTTTGACTCATAATATCGCTCCTTTAATAAAATTAAAATGATAACAGACTAAATCATATAGATTTTTTTTATTTTTCGCAATATTATGTTTTTTAATATGAAGAGACTCTTATCTTTCAGTCATTTAGTTTTCATGTTTTGAGATAGACAAAACACCTGCCCACAAGCAGATTCTTGAAGGCAGGTGATTCGAAATACTTTTTTGAGGTTTACATAATGAAATTACTGATTACGTTTTTCCAAAAAGAAATTTTGGTACCCCGTATTTCCTTGTCTTTAAAGATCATTTCGATAAATGAAACGCTTTTTTTGATAGTCTTTAGGCGTAAGGCCAATCTGTTGTTTAAACACTTTTCCGAAATAATTAGCACTGGTGAAGCCAACTAGTTGGGCTACTTCTTGTACTTCATTACCGGACCAGAGCAAATGCAAAGACTGATTAATTCGATACATCTGTAAGTATTTCATCGGTGTCTGTTGATACACCCTTTCAAATTGTCGAATCAAGGAAAACCGAGAAGTTTTAAAATACGCTTCAAGATCATCCAGTCCTATATCCTGAGCATAATTTGCTTCCAAATAGTCTTTTACTTGTAGCATCTTTGGACTTTGACGCAACCGCTGCTGGTTCATTTCCCCCTTCAAGTCAAGAAGCAGCTGAAAAGCTACTTGACTGTTTTGATATAAAGACCACTCTCCTTGGTTTAGCACCGTTAGTTTCTTTACCAGCTCTTCACAAAATTCTTGACTCAAATCCAAAAGTTCAAAAGGACGATCTAACCACTGATGAATTACAGGAGAAAATTCGATAAACAGAAATCTCCAGTCCTGACCATAATAGCGAAAAGGCCCAGGAATTTCTGCTAAAAAAGCCTTTTCAACTGGTAATTCGGTAGTTTCTTGCTTGGTAGCAATCCTCCCTTTTCCTGCAAGGGTCACCTGTAAAACAATTAAATTTTCTTTGCGCTTTCTAGCATCCCAATCATAACGAGGCCCCCCAGAGCCTAGGCCAATTCCTCGAATTACCGGTAAACCTTCCTCATCTAAATAGTGAAATTGTCGGTTGAATTCTTGCAATTTTTTACTCCTTCTGACAATTATTTCGTCTTGAACCTTTCTATGTACCCTTTTATTCTATAGTTAAACAAGATGGAAAGGAAGCAATATTATGCAAATAACTTTTGATGCAGATCAACAACTCTTTCATTTAAAAAACGACCAAATCAGTTATATCATGGGTATCGAAAAGGAAAAATACTTAGTGCATCGCTATTTTGGCCCGGCTTTAAGCAGTTATCATCAAGTCAATGCGTTGCAATTGATTGATCGTGGGTTTAACACCAATCCCGATTGTTCCGATCGTAGCTTTTCTCTAAATACTTTACCGCTAGAAACGAGCACTCAAGGAAGTCTTGACTATCGCATTCCTAATTATCAATTTCGCAATAAACAGGGTTATCGGGTTACCGCTTTTGAATATGCCGGCTATCAAATTTTACCAGGAAAACCAAAACTAACTGGTCTTCCTAGCCTTTCTTCAGAGAATACTCAAACCTTAGAAATTACGTTAGAGGATCGTCCACAAAACTTGCGCATGCACTTACGCTATACTTTATTTGAAAAGTTGCCAGTAATTTCTCGCAATGTGGTTTACGAGAACTTAGGAACAGATGCAGTCTATTTAGAACATGCCGGCTCCATGATGGTAGATTTTCCTAGTGCAAATTATGATTTGTTAACCTTAAACGGTGCGCATACAAATGAAGCAAATTTATCCCGGCAAGCATTACATTCAGGCATTCAAAGAATTGATTCCAACCGTGGTACTAGCAGTCCTCAGCATCTCCCTTTTATTGCGTTAGCCGATAAACAGGCAAACGAGGATCAAGGAACAGTGATAGGGGCTCAATTGATTTACAGTGGGAATTTTGTTGCTCAAGTAGAAGTAGAACAATATGGTTCTAGCCGTTTGCAAATGGGAATCAATCCTGATACTTTTGAATGGAAACTAGCACCTAATGAGAGTTTTGTTACTCCTGAAGCCGTGTTAAATTACTCGACAACTGGCTTAAACGGCCTCTCGCAAACCTTCCACACCCTCTATCAAAAACATTTAGTACCCACATACTGGCAAAACCGCCCTCGACCAATTTTGCTAAACACTTGGGAAGGAAATTATTTTTCTTTTCATGAAGATGAGCTCTTAAGCCAAGCGAAAGAAGCAAAAAATTTAGGCATCGAACTTTTCGTCCTCGATGATGGCTGGTTTGCAGGTCGGAATGATGATACACAAGCACTTGGCGATTGGCAAGTTAATCAAGAAAAACTTCCTGAAGGTATCAACGGACTGGCAGAAAAAATTCACAACATGGGGTTACTTTTTGGGCTTTGGTTTGAGCCAGAGATGATTTCCAAAAATAGTCAGCTATTTTCCCAGCACCCTGATTGGCCTCTACAAGTACCCGACTATCCCATGACAGAAGGCCGTTGCCAGTTGGTATTGGATTTAAGCAAAGTAGAAATTCAAGATTTCTTAATTGCAATTTTTGATGAATATTTAAAGGATGGGGCCATTGACTATATCAAATGGGATATGAATCGCCATTTAACCGAAGTCGGTAATCAGACACTTCCCTTTGATCAGCAAAAAGAAATCAGTCACCGCTACGTTTTAGGCTTATATCAAGTGTTAGAGACGATTACAAAACGGTATCCAAAAGTCTTGTTTGAAAACTGCTCTAGCGGGGGCGGTCGTTTCGATCCGGGAATGATGGCTTATATGCCCCAAACTTGGGCCAGCGACAACTCTGATGCTTTTTGTCGCACTAAGATTCAAACCGGTTTTAGCTACCTCTTTCCACCGGTAATGATGGGCGCTCATGTCTCAGATGTCCCCAATCATCAAGTAGGGCGAATTACGCCTTTGACAACGCGAGGAAATGTAGCTATGAGTGGTAATTTTGGCTATGAGCTGGACATAAAGAAACAATCCGCTGAAGCCTTAGAAGAAATCAAAGAACAGATTGCTGACTATAAAGACAAGCGAGACTTGATTCAATTCGGGAAATTTTATCGCTTGTTGACACCAAATGAGCATGGAGCTTGTGCTTGGCTCTTTGTCAATGACCACGAAGCCTTAGTTGTCTATTCCCACGGACTAGCTCAACCCGCCCAACCACTTGCTTATCTTAAAACGAAATACCTTGATCAAACCGCCTTTTATCAAAATACTGTTACCAAAGAAGTATTTAGTGGCTCAGAATTGAACCATGCGGGTATGTTAATTCCTCGGATCAAAGGCGATTTTGAGAGTTTTGCCCTTCACTTTAAAAAAATCTAAAAAAACAGGCTGGGTATTTTGAATCATACCTAGCCTGTTTTCTTCAATTTTTTGTATAAAGGATTGCATATGCCTCATAAGGTGCAAGTTGTTCTTTTATTTCTTGCTGATAATTGTGAATCAGGACAACACCTGATTTTTCGGGATGCTCCAAAGAAAAGTGCCCTACTTGATTAGAAAAATTCACCACTACTACTAAGCGTTGGCCTGGCAATAGGCGTTCATAAACTAGCACATGACTCTCCTCAGTTGGTATGACCCGATAGTTTCCTTCAATAATAATGGGTAGTTCTTTTCGCAACTGAATTAAACGTTGATAGGTATAAAACAAAGAATTTGAATCAGCCAGTGCGTTTTTAACATTGATTTCACTACTTCTTGCTACCGGAAGCCAAGGTGTTCCTTTTGTAAAGCCCGCCTGTTTGCTATCATCCCAAAGCATGGGATGACGAGCATTGTCCCGTCCTTTTGCATTGATGGAAGCCAAAAGTTCTTCTTTTGTATAGCCCGCTTTCAAACGGGAGGCATACATCTGACGGCTTTCAATGTCATCCACTTCTTCAATTGAAGCAACCGGATAATTGATCATTCCAATTTCTTCTCCTTGAAAAATATAAGGAGTCCCTTGCATAAAATGTAAATAAATCGCCAACATTTTACCACTTAATTCCCGATAGTGGTCATCGTTTCCCCATCTTGAAATAATCCGAGGTAAATCATGATTATTCCAAAATAATGAATTCCAACCTTTCCCTTGTAACTCCACTTGCCATTTACTTAATACTTGATGTAATTCTTGAGGGTTTAATTCTTTTAAGTCCCATTTACGCTTACCTGTTTGCTTATCCAAACTGATATGCTCAAATTGAAAGACCATCGACAACTCTTCACGACATTCTCCAGAATACAACTGTGCAATTTCTGGGGTTGCTCCCCACGTTTCACCTACTGTGACTACATCATAATTTCCAAAAGTTTCTCTATGCATCTCTTGAAGGTAATCATGGAGTTTCGGGCCGTTTTTCGTAATCAAACGATCTGGTTCTTTGCCGATTAAATCAATTACGTCTAAGCGAAACCCGCCAATTCCTTTTGCTAACCAGTAGTTCATCATGGCATAAATAACCTTCCGCATTTGGGGATTTTCCCAGTTTAAATCTGGTTGTTCTTTAGCATGTAAATGCAAATAATATTTCCCCACTTCTGGCACAAATGTCCAAGCCGAACCACCAAAATTTGAAATCAATTCATTCGGTTCTTCCCGCCAAATATAAAAATCATGATAGGGGCTCTCAGAACTTTTCTTTGCCTCTTTAAACCACGGATGTTGATCTGACGTGTGATTTACCACAAGATCCATGATAATTTTAATCTCACGTTTACGGGCTTCCTCAATTAAACGTTCCATATCCTCCATGGTGCCATATTCAGCTGCAATCCCTTGATAATCACTGATATCATAGCCATTATCCCGATTTGGCGAAGGATACACTGGACTCAACCATAGCGCATCCACTCCTAGTTTTTTTAAATAATCCAAACGGAAAATGATACCGGGGAGATCCCCGATACCATCTTGATTGCTATCTTGAAAACTTCTTGGGTAAATCTGATAGATTACAGCTTTTTGCCACCACTTAGTTATCATTTGTTTCACTCACTGCTAAAATATCTTCCCCGCCAGAAACAGTCGTTTTATCTAAAACTGCCACATCTCCATAAGCTTGCGTGTTCGTGATGATTTCCATAACGGTCATATCGAAGCCGGCTTGTTTTAATTTGTCTAAGTCAAAAGTGCCTAAAATATCGCCTTTTCTTACCAAGTCCCCCACTTTTTTAGTGGAAGTAAAACCTTGTCCTTTCAAGTTTACTGTATCAATTCCAAGGTGAATCAGCACTTCTGCTCCTTGATTCGTTTTCAGCCCATAGGCATGTTTAGTATCATAAACTACAGTTAACTCACCATCTGCTGGGGCATAGACGGTGTTAGCGTCAGGTGCGATTGCTAAGCCTTTTCCCATCATTTCTTTTGAAAAAACGGGATCCTTCACATCACTTAATGGCAAAACTTTGCCACTGACCACTGCTGCAATCACTTCATCTTTAGGTGCGGCGTTACTTTCAGGATCAGCATTGATTGCCACGGCCACTTCCCCGTCAGCTTCTGCTCCTTCTACTACAAACAATTCACTGTGCTTTTTCCCGTAAAGATAAGTCGTAGTAAAACCTACAAAGAGACTAATCACAACCCCAATCATAAAGTAAGGAATGGATTGGGGTGCAATGGAGATAAATCCAATCACACTAGCAGGCCCCATAGCTACGGATAAAACGTGGAACAGCCCAATAAAGACAGAGGCAACGGCTGAAGCAATCATCCCGCAAATAAAAGGAAATTTCAGTTTCAAGTTCACCCCGAAAATCGCCGGTTCAGTAATTCCTAATAGCGCTGAAACACTGGCTGAAGTAGCCAAACTTTTTTGCTTTTGATTTTTAGTTAATAACATAATGGCTAATGTTGCTGCCCCTTGACCAATATTCGCCATGGAGGCTACTGGGAAAATAAAGGAACCGCCAGTATTGGCTACATCTGCCAGCAAAGTAGTTTCAATGGCTGGAAAACTTTGGTGCAATCCTGTAATGACAATTGGTGAATAGAATAACCCGAAAATACCTAGACCAACTGCTCCAGTGGTGTCATATAGCCACGTTAAACCGTAAGTCAAGCCATCCCCCACTGTACGCATCATTGGACCTACAATCGTAAAAGTCAAAAATCCTGTAATAATAATGGCAAGCATCGGTGTAAAGGTGAAGTCAAAAGCGCTGGCCAAGCGTTTATGGAAAAATTTCTCTAACGTCGCTAAAATCCAAGAGACTGCTAAAACCGGCAACACAGAACCTTGATAGCCAGCTTGTGCGACTTCCATACCAAAGATATTCCAATACGGCATAGTACCATCGGCAATAGCATTGGCGACGCCATAACCATTAATCAAATCTGGCATAACCATAGCCATGGCCATAGCTGCGCCTAGGTAAGGATTTCCGCCAAAGCGACGAGTAGCAGAAAAACCAACTAATATAGGTAGAAAAGCAAAAGGTGCAGAAGCTAAAAGATTGATAATACTTGCAAAATCTGTCACTGCTGGGAACATTTCTACTACTGACTGAGGACCAAATAAATTCTGGGCTGTCAGCACATTGTTAATCGCCATTAATAAACCACCAGCAACTAAGGCCGGTACAATCGGTACAAAAATATCGGAAAGGACCTTAATAAATGCCATAATCGGATTGTTCTTTTTGTTAGCCCCTGCAACTGCTTTTAAATCTGCTGTAGAAGCTTCTTTGACTCCAGTGATTTTTACAAACTCATCATAAACCTTATTTACATCTCCGGCACCGATGATAATCTGAAATTGATCGTTAGCCATAAAAGTTCCTTTGACACCATCATTGGCATCCAATGCCTTTTGATTGACCTTACCATTGTCCTTTAAAACGAGTCGCAGTCGGGTAGCACAATGGGCAGCTGCCTGTACATTGCCTTCTCCTAATGCGTTACTGATCTCCTCCGCTACTTTTTTATGATTCATTTCCTTTTCCTCCTTTTGATTGACTTGTCTGAAACAAATCAAACCGTATGAATGAAACCGTTTTTCTGACTTTAGTATGCCACGGGATTTTTAAATTGTCAAACGTTTATCAAATTTTATTTTGAAAAAATTGATGATTCTACTCTGAATGTTAGATGTTCATTGCTATTAATACCCTTTGTAACACGGAATTGCAATTAAATGATGATTTTCCTTTGTTTCATTTTGTTATACGTTTGACATTTCATTCAAATAGCCTTATGATAATGACAAGAATACGCTTACGAGGAGTAATCAAATGAATAAAAACGATTGGACCAGAACACAACGCTATCAATCCTATGATCAGTGGTCACCAAAATATAAAAACGACTTGAAACAACAAGTCGCAACTTCTGCTTGGCGCCTAGGTTATCACGTACAGCCGGTGACAGGTTTATTAAATGACCCCAATGGTTTTTCCTATTATGATGGAAAATGGCAGCTTTTTTATCAGGCCTATCCCTTTGGACCGGTTCACGGATTGAAATCATGGTATCACGTAACTTCGGATAATTTGATAGACTGGCAAAATGAAGGACTTAAACTAATGCCTACAGGAGATTACGACAGCCACGGTGTTTACTCAGGCTCAGCCCTGCCCTATAAAGATCGACTCTTTCTCGCTTATACAGGAAATGTGCGCAACCAAGACTGGCATCGTCATTCTTATCAGCTAGGTGCTTTTATGGATCAAAATGGCACGATCGAAAAAATATCAGAACCATTATTGGCCAAACCGCCTGTAGGTTATACAGAGGAATTTCGCGACCCTCAAATCATTTCCTATCAAGATGGCTATTTAATGGTGATTGGCGCGCAAGACAAGTCAGAAGTCGGCCAAGTGCTGACTTATTTTAGCGAAGACTTATTACACTGGGATTTATGCGGAGAGCTTCATTTTACTAATGAGAAACTAGGCTTTATGGTCGAGTGTCCAAACTTATTATTGTTTGATCAGGGGGCGTTGTTATTATTTTGCCCTCAAGGAATGGATCCGGCTATTTGCAACTATCAAAATATTTATCCCAATACTTACGTTACCGCTGCAGGCTATTCTCTAAAGGATAATGCATTGCGCCAACCCAGTGCGATCAAAAACTTAGATGAAGGATTCGATGTGTATGCTACGCAAGGCTTTATGGCACCAGACGGCCGTTGTCTAACCATTAGCTGGGTGGGTCTGCCAGAAATTGACTACCCCACTGATAACGAAGGCTGGGCCCATTGTTTAAGTCAGGTCAAAGAATGTGTGATAAAAGACGGGCATTTGTATCAAAATCCCGTGGCAGAGATGAAAGCTTTGCGGCAAGGTGCTGGAATCCCTCTCTCTTCAAGCCATAAAGAATTTACAACGGATAAAAATCAGTATGAAGTATTATTAGAATTTGAAGCTGGTTCAACGGGTGAAGTTCATTTGTTTGCCGATGAGGAAAATAGCGGTTTTTCTCTTTCCTTTGACAGTCTCCGTGGTAAAATACAATTAGACCGCGGTCAGACCGGTATCCGTTTTGCTGAAGAATATGGGACAACCCGTAGTTTTTCCATTGAACCAGGTGCAGTTAACCTGAGAATTTTTGTGGATCACTCCTTAGTAGAAATTTTCATTAATGATGGGGCACAAACTGCCACAGCACGAGTCTTCCCCCTTGAAGGGCAAAAAAAATGTCAGATTACTTGTGAGCAAAACTTTACCGGAAACTATTGGCCATTACGGGATATGACGACAAACAAAGGATGAAAAATATGGCAATTAAATTGACGGATGTGGCAAAATTGGCGGGAGTTTCAGCCACCACAGTTTCCCGGGTGATTAATAATTACGGTTCCCTAAGTCAAAAGACCATCGACAAAGTTCAGGCCGCCATGAAAGAATTAAACTACCAACCCAATAGCCTTGCTCGGTCTCTTCAAGGAAAAAATACCCAACTAGTGGGTTTGATTTTTCCTACGGTGGCCAATCCTTTTTACGGTGAGCTAGTGGAAAAAATCGAGCGGAAATTATTTGAGATGGATTATCGCACGATTTTATGTGACAGTGCCCACAATAAAGAAAAAGAACGTAGCTATCTCAATATGCTAGCTGCCAATAAAGTCGATGGCATCATTGCCGGTGCCCACAATTTAGGCATTGAAGAATACGAAGACTTGGACTTGCCCATTGTGTCTTTTGACCGTTACCTTGCAGATGGGATTCCGATTGTAGGGAGTGATAATTTTCAAGGAGGCTTTTTGGCTACGGAAAATCTCTATTTAAGAGGTGCCCGCAAAATCGCCATCATGACCGGCTCTCAAGAATCAGACTCTCCCACTAACGAACGGTTAAATGGCTATTTGGCCTTTTTAAAGGCGCATGACTTGGAACCTCAAGTCTTTTCCTTTCATTCACTGGCTCAATCCACCACATTGAAAAAATTGGAAATCAAACGAATTTTGGAAAATGAAGATATTGATGGCCTCTTTTGTACCGATGATTTAACCGCAATTTTAGTGGCGAATCAATGTCAAAAGTCTCAGATTGCCGTGCCGGAACAATTAAAAATTATTGGCTATGATGGTACGAAACTCATCCAAAACTACTTTCCTCAACTGACTACTATGGCTCAACCGATTTCTGATTATGCAGATGTCTTAATTGATTTGTTATTACAACGTGTGCAAGACCCAGAAAAAACCTTGGAAAGCCATTACCTTTTGCCGGTGAAATTGATTCAAGGAGAGACAACTTAATGATTCTTAAACTGGTTTCCAAGAAATATTTGGAAACCAGTTTTTTCTATTAGGAAAGTGCCCTTTTCCATAACAGACTTAGAACTCTTTAAAGCTCCTTTCTATCCACATTCGCCTATGTTATACTGACAAAAATATTTCTCATAGGAGGCTTTATTTATGTCTAGTGAGTTGGTTGAAAGAGTTCAAGCCAGTGCCAAAAAAATCCCTGCCGACGTCGTCATCAAAAACGGGAAAGTGGTCAACGTCTTCACACGGAAAATAATGGAAACAGATATTGCGATTAAAAACGGGATGATTGTCGGTCTAGGCAGTTATGATGGTCAGCAAGTGATTGACGCCCAAGGGAGATACATCGTTCCTGGCTTAATCGAAGCTCATGTGCATATAGAAAGTTCCCTGCTGCCACCCCACGAATTTGCCAAAGTCTTACTGCTCCACGGCGTAACCACTGCTATTACTGACCCCCATGAAATTGCCAATATCGCAGGAGTAACAGGGCTTGAATACATGATTGCCGATGCAAAAGCCACCCCTATGAATCTGTTTACTATGCTTCCTTCTTGTGTTCCAGTAACTCCTTTTGAAACGAATGGCGCAACTTTAAACGCTGATGCCTTAACTCCTTTTATGCAAGAAACTGAAGTGTTAGGACTAGCTGAAGTCATGAACTATCAAGCGGTAGCCAATACTGAACAAGACATCATGGAAAAAATTGCCGCTATTCAAAAAGCCGGTGGGGTCATTGATGGCCATGCCGCAGGAATTAATGCTGAAGATTTAGCTGTCTATCCCGCGGCTCAAATTCGTACCGATCACGAAGCTGTAACCGTAAAAGAAGCACAAGAACGCTTGGATCTGGGGATGTATTTAATGATTCGAGAAGGTACCGTGGCAAAGGATTTAACTGCCTTACTTCCTGTGGTGACAGAAAAAACTGCTCGACGCTGTGTCTTTGTCACCGATGACACCTTAATTGACGATTTACTAGAAAAAGGTTCCATCGATCATATTTTACGCCTAGCGATTAAACAAGGGCTGGATCCATTGTTAGCTATTCAAATGGCAACTTTAAATGCCGCAGAATGTTTCCGTTTGAACACACTAGGGGCCATTGCGCCTGGCTATCAAGCAGACTTTTTCTTTACCGATGATTTAACTACTTTGCCAATCCATGAAGTTTTTGTCAAAGGCCAATTAATCAAAACGAAAGAAGCGTTAGTCAATGAACTTTTCCCAAAAGCTTCCGAAAACAAATTACTAACTGAATTACCTGAAATGAATGCCGCACCTTTGAACAAAAGAAGTTTTGAACTTAAACTTACTGGTGAGCAAGGAAAAATTATCGAAATTATCCCCAATCGTCTACTCACAAAAGAACTAATAGCTCCAATCGCAAGAGAAAATGGTTGCTTTGTCCCTTCTACTAAAGATGATTTCTTAAAGATTGCCGTAGTAGAGCGCCACAAGCACACCGGAAACATCGGCCTTGGCATCGTCAAAGGCTTTGAACTAAAAGCTGGGGCTTTGGCTACTAGCATTTCTCACGATTCCCATAATATCGTCGTAGTAGGCACTAACGATGAGGATATGTTCTTTGCGGTGAATCGTCTATTGGAAATTGGCGGTGGCATGATTGCTGTCAATAATCAACAAGAGCTAGCTTGTCTACCATTAGCCATCGGGGGCATAATGTCTACTCTAGGTTACCAAACAACTTACCAACGATTGGTCACTTTAACCAAAGAATCTCGCAAACTTGGAGCAAGCCCAGACTTCGATCCTTTTTTAACCTTATCCTTTTTAACTTTATCCGTAATTCCCGAGTTAAAAATAACCGATATGGGACTTTTCTCCTTTAGCGAATTCGCTTTAACAGATATTAACCATAACTAAGAGCCTTAGACCAAAAAAGACGAAGCCAACCTGTTAGCTAGGTGTGCTTCGTCTTTTTTACTTAGTATATCCTCGATATCGTAGTCTTTCATATCAATTGTAAATAATTTTCTCAGAAGTCTCCTGGGTAAATTCTCTTTCTCTACTACATCTTACAATTCAGCGATTTTTCGCACCGTATTTGCTGTACGAATGGTAATTTTTTGGCGAATACGAGCTGTAGCGGTTTTTGTCCACCAGTTAGTCTTTTGCTTTTCTTGGCGAATAAAAGACCAGAAAACCGCTTGTTTTCCTTGTTGAAATTTTTCATATGTTTCATTAGGGGCACCTACTTCTTGTAAAAACTCCTCAAAAGATAAATCAGGATACAAAAAAATCAGATTATCATAAATTTCTTTGTCTTCACTTCCCCACCAAGTAGGAGCTTCTCGCAATAGCTCCACAACTTCATCTTGAGGAATAATTAAAACGGGTATCTCTAACGAAAATTTACTTTGAATCATCCTTTCTATTGCCTCTGTCAACTCATAATCTTTTTCATCATTTGCCGAAAAAACCACATTGCCACTATTTAAATGTGTAACCACTTGTTCAAAACCTAATGCTTCAAAGCCTGCTTTCAATTCTTGCATAGCAATTTTATTGTTGCCTCCCACATTGATTCCTCTTAATAAAGTAATATAGCGAACCATTCCAAGTCCTCCCTTTTAAACTTACTACTCGATTATCTGCTGTATTCCTCACTATTTCTTGAATTTCACTATTAGCTTTTTGAATATCTTTGGCAATTAATTCCCTTTTATTTTTTTGATAACTAGAAAGAGTAATTCTCAGGTGTGCACATAGGAGCTATCCTAATCCAACATCACGAAAAAATGCGAACAATCAGGCTAGAGCTTAAAGTTTTCTTCACTTTCTCTTTGTAAATCTCTCAACGCTTTAAAGGCAACCTTATGATTTTTATCATAGAGTCGTACAACTATTTTGGCAATATCCACAGCTGACACGCTTTTTTCTATAGCATTTTTTATTTTTCTACTCTCTTACCTAACTTATGATTAAGTATAGCAAGTAACTTGTTTTCTATACAGTCACGGTAATTAATTTCCTTAGCCAAATTTCTTCTGTAAGGTATTCAACGTGTTTGCTAGCTTTGTTATTTCCTATTTTGAGAAGTTTTCTAACACTCATATAAAAAAGCTACATGAGTTCGTGAAGACGACCCTCGTGAGACTTGGTATTATAAAAAAGAGTCACGGCCTCAAGCCCTGACTCTTAAGCTATTCAATTAAACGAGCTAATCAATCTTTGTAACGATTATCTTTCAACTTTCGTCAATAGCGCCACACACTCCACATGATAAGTCTGCGGGAACAAGTCCACCGGTTGAACCTTTTCAATCTCATAACCAAGTTCAGCAAACAATTTCGCGTCTCGGGCTAAAGTTGCTGGGTTGCAAGAGATGTAAACAATCCGTTCAGAACCAGATTCTACAGCAGCTTCGATAAAACGAGCATCTAATCCTTTACGAGGTGGGTCTACAAAGATCACATTTGGTTTCAAGCCTTCTCGAGACCACTGTGTCATAACTTTTTCTGCTTTACCCACTAGATAAGTAGTGTTTTCGATACTGTTCAATTTGGCGTTTTTCTTGGCATCTTCCACAGCTTCAGGAATGGATTCCACACCATATACGTGTTCCACTTTCTCCGCCAAGGACAAACCAATCGTTCCAATTCCAGAATAAGCATCGATTACCACATCACTAGGTGTTAACTGGGCAAAGTCAAAAGCGGTTTGGTATAAG
The DNA here is from genome assembly GCF_040925905.1 of Enterococcus sp. 2201sp1_2201st1_C11_2201SCRN_220225. Lineage (NCBI taxonomy): Bacteria > Bacillati > Bacillota > Bacilli > Lactobacillales > Enterococcaceae > Enterococcus > Enterococcus sp. 2201sp1_2201st1_C11_2201SCRN_220225. The sequence continues at coordinate 164,479 of NZ_JBCOJC010000001.1, read as the reverse complement.
AGTTCAGCTTGTTGGGTATTTACTTGATAGAATGAAGGTGCAGAAATTTGGAAAGTTTTTCCTAACAATTGGTCTTCAATATAACCTTTCCCGTAAAGGACCACTTCTTGTTTGCCTAAGATGACATTGGTTTTTTCTTCATTGATATTTTGAATTACCGAAACCACTTCTGGTAATTCTTCATGAATCACATTGGCAATTTCTTTACTCTTGAAGAATTTTGCTTTTCTCGTTACTAAGACCACCATCATTTCGTGGCTATAATGTCCTCGACGGATGATAATATGGCGCAAGAAACCTTCATGGGCTGTTTCATTGTAAGCTTTCACGCCAAAGCGTTCTAAAATATCTCGAATCACCAGAATGGCTTTGTCAATGGCAGGATCTTGAATATAAAAATCTTCAATAGGAATTAAAGTATGGCTATTTTTTCTAAAAAAGCCCGTTTCCAATTTGCCATCAATTTTACGTACAGGAATTTGTGCTTTGTTGCGGTATTGTACCGGATTTGCCATACCAATAGTTGGTAAGACTGGTACTTTTGGTAATTTGGCAATTTTTTGCATCACATTTTCTACTTGTTTTTGTTTAAACAATAATTGGCTTTCATAAGTCATGTGAGCCAGCGGAGCAATGCCCGTGACAAGCAAGTTTTTATCGGTGACTTCTTGTCGTTCTGGACTGGTTGTTACATACTCCATAACTTTAGCAAAGCCGAATTTATTACCGACTTTCAAGACTTTAGCCCGGACTTTTTCACCAGGCAAGGCATTTTCAATAAAGAGCAAATAATGATCCACTTTCGCAATTCCCATACCTTCATGGGAAAGATCAATAATCTCGGTAATAATTTCTTCGTTTTTTGTTACTGGATATTCATTCATAATGATCCCTCAACTTTCTTTGTTCATTCTACGGGAAATGTCTCGGTTATACAACCAGAATCATTCATTGAAAAAAACCTTTTGAACAAGGCGTGAAAGCCCGTATTCAAAAGGTCTTCATTTAGGTTATTTTTTACCAATTTCCCCGTCGCCGTCGATATCTTCATCAGAAAGGCGCTCGACTTCATTGATGATTTCTTGTCCCATCGCTTCGTATTGAGCATCTTCCACGCCCATTACTGCTTCATCGGGAATGGCATCTAAGTTGGCATACATTTCAATATGTTGATGAAGATTGGTAAAGGTCATCGGAGCATCTCCGCCATATTCTCCATCTAAATTAATCATCAAACGATCATTGGTGCCTGGATTAACTTCCAATTTCGAAGTCTTCGTATAAATGATCCGCTTGTCGTTCACGTGTTTGCCCCCATTTAACAAGAGTGCTACCAAGTGTACGATTTCAAAAACATTAGCAGTTTTTACGATAATCAAAGAAAACTTGCCGTCATCTAGTTTGGCATCGGGAGCAATTTGTTCAAACCCGCCCACTGAATTGGTCAATCCTAAGAAAAACATCGAAGCATTTCCATTGTATTCCCCATCATCATAGACCAAACGCATAGGAATCGGCTTAATCCGTGGTAATAACTCGGCACCTTTGGCTAAATAAGCCAAATAGCCAAAGACACTCTTCAATTCAGAAGGCACATCATAGGTCAATTCTGTTAAATGACCACCGGCTGCAATATTGATAAAGTAATCTTGCTCAGTTTTACCAATATCCATTTTCACAGTTTGCTCTTTTAAAATGACTTCTGCCGCAGCTTTTACATTATTTCTAGGAATTTTTAAAGCTCTGGCATAGTCATTGGTAGTCCCAGCCGGAATGATTGCCATTTTAGGCCGGACTTCCAATGGCGCAATGCCGTTGACAACTTCATTAATGGTCCCATCCCCGCCGGCAGCCACTACTAAGTCAAAGCCAGCTCGCCCCACGCGTTCTGCTTCAATCCGAGCAGAATTTGGTTCTGGTGTTGTAGCATAGGCGCTAGCTTCATAGCCGGCTCGTTCTAAAACATCCAAAATATCCGCTAAATTGGCTTTCATAATTTCTTTTCCCGAGGTGGGATTGTAGATAACGCGGGCTTTTTTCAAGATTGCCGCTCCTTTCAAAACACATGGAAACTGTACCAAAAAGTGCCTTTCTACCTTACCGGCAACTTTTGGTACAGTACTCATTTGCTATTAGCGTTTTGCTAATTCCTCTTGCAAGAGTTTATTCACAACACCAGGATTGGCTTTCCCACGAGTTGCTTTCATGATTTGCCCCACTAAGAAACCAACCGCCCGATCTTTCCCATTTTTAAAGTCTTCAATGGATTGTGGATTGTTGTCTAGGACTTCATTAATCATTGGCAAAAGTTGGGCCGGGTCAGATAATTGTACCAGACCTTTTTTCTCCACCACTTCTTTAGCATCGCCACCATTTACAATCAACTCTTTAAAGACCGTTTTGGCAATCTTAGAACTGATGGTGCCATCATTAATCAAGTTAATCATTCCTGCAAGGTTTGCTGGTGTTAAAGCTGTTTCGCTTAATTCGAGTTTTTCACTATTTAAGTAAGCAGAAACTTCACCCATTAACCAGTTAGAAGCTTGTTTTGCATCAGCACCATTAGCCAAAGTTTCTTCAAAGAAATCTGACATGCCTTTAGACAAGGTTAACACTTTGGCATCGTATTCTGGCAATCCAAGTTCATGAATGTAACGACGACGACGAGAAGCTGGTAATTCTGGTAAGCTTTCTTTCATCCGGTTAATCCATTCATCATCAATCACAAAACGAGGAATATCTGGTTCTGGGAAATAACGATAATCACTAGAACCTTCTTTCACCCGCATCAATAACGTTTTATTCGTCGTTTCATCAAAGCGTCGTGTTTCTTGTTGGATTTCTCCTCCTGAAAGCAACACTTTTGCTTGACGTTTTTCTTCAAAGGCCAAACCTTTTCTAACAAAGCTTAGAGAGTTTAAGTTTTTTAATTCAGTTTTTGTACCAAACTCTTCTTGCCCATAAGGACGCAAGGAAATGTTGGCATCACAGCGCATGGAGCCTTCTTCCATCTTCACATCAGATACTTCTGTAAATTGAATAATGGAACGAATCGCTTCTAAATAAGCATAGGCTTCTTCAGGTGAACGCATATCCGCTTCTGAGACGATTTCAATCAACGGCGTTCCTTGACGGTTTAAATCCACATAAGAATAGCCACCGATGCCGTGCATATTTTTACCAGCATCTTCTTCTAAATGAACTCGCTCAATGCGAATTTTTTTCGTCTTACCTTCTACTTCGATTTCAATCCAACCATCATGGCCAATGGGTTGATCAAATTGAGAAATTTGGTACGCTTTAGGATTATCTGGATAGAAGTAGTTCTTGCGGTCAAAATGAGTATCTTTTGAGATTTCACAGTTTAAAGCAAGAGCAGCTTTCATACCAAATTCAATGGCGCTTTTATTCATTACTGGCAATACTCCAGGGTACCCCCAGTCAATTACATTGGTATTGCTATTTGGTTCTGCACCAAAATGAGCCGGTGCTGGTGAAAAGATTTTAGAGTTGGTTTTCAATTCTACGTGGACTTCCAGCCCAATGACTGTTTCAAAGTTCATTAATCCTTACCCCCTAAAATCACAGGTTTTTTTGTATGAAAATCAGTTGCTTGTTCAAAGGCGTAGGCCGCTTTATACATCGTTTGTTCATCGAAGGCTTTCCCGATTAACTGCATCCCCACTGGCAATCCTTCCGAAAAACCAGCTGGAACACTCATGCCTGGAAGACCGGCTAAGTTCACAGGAATCGTCAAAATATCGCTCATGTACATGGTGATTGGATCGTTGATATTTTCACCGATGCCAAAAGCCACAGTTGGTGATGATGGCCCCATGATTAAGTCATAGTTTTCAAAGACTTTGGCGAAATCTTCTCTGATCAAGGTACGCACTTGACCAGCTTTTTTAAAGTAAGCGTCATAGTACCCTGCAGATAGTGAGAATGTCCCTAACATAATCCGACGTTTTACTTCATCTCCAAAGCCTTCGCTACGAGAGTTTACATAAACATCTTCCAAGTCCTTGACGTTTTCAGAACGGTAGCCGTAACGAATACCATCAAAACGTTGCAAGTTGGAGCTAGCTTCTGAAGAGGCGATGATGTAATAAACTGCCACACCATATTTAGAATGAGGCAAGCTGACTTCTTCTACTGTAGCTCCTAAAGCTCGATAGGTATCTGCCGCTTTTAGAATGGCTTCTTTAACTCCCGCTTGAACCCCTTCCCCTAAATATTCTTTAGGCAAAGCAATCTTCATTCCTTTAATATCGCCGGTTAAGCCTTCTGTAAAGTCTGGCACCGAAATACCGGAAGAAGTGCCATCTTTTTCATCGTAACCACTAATGGCATTTAAAGTTAACGCATTGTCTTTAACCGTACGAGTCAATGGGCCGATTTGATCGAGAGAAGAAGCAAAAGCGATTAACCCAAAGCGAGACACCCGTCCGTAAGTCGGTTTCATTCCCACAATTCCGTTAAAAGAAGCTGGTTGACGAATGGAGCCTCCCGTATCAGAACCCAATGATACCGGAATTTGCCCTGCCGCTACTGCCGCTGCTGAACCACCTGAAGAACCGCCAGGAACTTTTGTGTGGTCCCAAGCATTTTTTGTTTTCTTAAAGTAAGAGGTTTCCGTAGATCCCCCCATGGCAAACTCATCCATGTTTAACTTACCCACAGGAATCAAATCTGCTTGATAGACTTTATCCATAACTGTTGCATCGTAAATTGGTTTAAAGTTGTACAAGATTTTTGATGCCGCTGTGGTTAAGATATCTTTAGTGACGATGTTGTCTTTAATCCCAATCGGAATACCCGCTAGTGGATTTTCTTCACTAATCCCTTTTAAATCCAATGCTTTGGCAACTTTTAAAGCTTCTTCTTCACTTAAGGTAATAAAAGATTCCACTTGGTCTTCTGTTTCTTTAATCCGCGAAAAAGTTGCTGTGGTTAAATCAGTAGCCGTAATTTCTTTGGATACTAGCAAGTTGTGGAGCTCTTCAATTGTTTTATCATATAATTTAGTCATTACGCTCCAGCCTCCCCGTTGTCGATAATGGCTGGCACTTTAATAAAGCCATCTTCTTTTTCTGGTACATTTTTCATTAATTCATCCCGGGACATACCAGGTTGAGCCCGGTCTTGGCGCATAACATTGACGGTTTCCACCACATTTGAAGTAAAGGGTACTCCAGTAGTATCCACTTCTTCCAGTAATTCAACCATATCAATAATTTTGCCCAATTGAGCGGTAAAAGCCTGGCGCTCCTCATCATTAAATGAAAGCTTGGCTAATTTTGCAACGTGCTTCACTTGTTCTTCACTAATTGCCATGTTGTCCCCTCTTTCTTAACTACTAACATTGATCGTTTTCAAAAAAAAACGATTTATTCTTTTCTATAATGAAATAATTTTCGCAATTTTTCAAGTATTAATTGAAAATATAGGAAATTATCTCATTTTCTTTGTCTTTTCGAGAGACAAATGCTTGCGGCTCGTTCACCGACAAAATTTGAACTTCAATTTGTCCTGGTACTTCTTTGAAAATCGACTCTACTTGTTTGCCAATATATTGAGTAAAACTAGTAATCTCCGTTTTGGCATAATATTTCGAGTCCACGCTCATCGTTAACGTTTGTAGCTGCCCTTCCACATACAATGCTTTGCCGGTTACTCCCGTTAAATTCGGGAAAAAGCTTTGTACGGAACTGCGAAAACTAGCAAACTTATTTGACAATCCATCATTCGTTGCCCCGTTGGTAGCATTATTTAAAACCGGTAATGAGACGACCTCTTCATTGACTTGTTCAAAATTATCAATAGTAGTCTCCCCATCTTTACTAACTCCTTGGTAAATGTAAGTTCCCCCGGTCAGACTCTCTTTGGTGGATTGTTCAAATAACCCCACTACAATTGGCACACTTTCCAAACCTGCCATTTTGCGCATGCGGGTCAAAACCGTATTGACGGATTTACGAGCATTGGCCATGATTTCTTCTCTACTTACCGCAATCGCAGTATCTCCTTGGTAGTAGACCGAGTTAAAGGCAAAGCCTAGGCTAATACCTCCTAATGTTTTGCCATCTTCATCAAGAAAATCGTGCTCCAAAATTTGTTGTAAAATGATTGGCTGACTTTCATCACCAGGATTTAACCCTTGATTGTTCTCTGCTGTATTACGACCTAACCAACTATTCAAAGTTGGAGCATCCAGTTTTTGGCCTTCTTGAAAAAAGTATTTATCAGGTGAAAACGTCTGGTGAGATAAGCGCAATAGCCCATTTTCAAAGTTGGTTTGGTTATAGCCACTGTTTAAACTACTGATCGTTTCCCGGCTCGCACTGGTTTGGTATTTGCCGTCGGTCATAATTCCTTGATAAACCGAATTGTCAATTCGACCAGTAGTAATATTGCCACTTTCTGTCTTTTCACCTGGGTCTGTGTTGGTCACTCCTTTGTCCAAATTGCCACAAGCTCCCAGACTAAAAAGGCATACCCCTAAAGCTGCAATTTGCTTAATCTTCACCTTTCACCCCTCCTTCAATCGCTTCTTTGAGTTCTTCTTCACTCCAAATCGGAATCTCCAGCTGCTCAGCCTTTGTTTTCTTACTCCCAGCATCTGCTCCGGCAATGACTAAGTCAGTTTTTTTCGAAACACTACCGGTAACCGTGCCCCCTAAGTTTTCAATTAATTCTTTGGCCTCATTTCGAGTGTAGAGAACTAGTTTACCGGTTAAAACCACCGTTTTCCCTTGGAAGAAAGAATCGGTCTCAGCGATTTCAATCAGTTTTGGTCCGGTATACGTCAAATTGACTTGGGCATTTTTCAACTCGGCCACTAACTCATGAACTTCTTCATTGTCAAAATAGGTCACCACACTATCGGCGATTATCTCACCCATCGTATCTAAAGCGACAATTTCTTCTTTTGAAGCAGTCATCAGAGCATCCATGGTCTCAAAATGTTCTGCTAAAATTTTTGCGGCCTTTGCGCCCACATGGCGAATTCCCAAACCAAAAAGCAGACGTTCTAAAGAATTAGCACGACTCGCATCAATGGCCTTCAGCAACTTATTCGCTGATTTTTCTTTTACTTTATCCATAGTCAACAAGTCAGCTTCGGTCAACGTATATAAGTCAGCTACATCGGTTACTAAGTGTTTTTCAAACATCTGATTAACGATTTTGGGACCGAGACCGTCGATGTTCATGGCGTTTCGAGAAGCAAAATGGGCTAGTCCTTCTTTGATTTGGGCTGGACATTTAGGATTAATACAGCGTAACGCAACTTCTTCATCCAAATGGACCAATTCACTGTGGCACTCTGGGCAATGGGTGGGTGCTAAGTATGCTTGGCTTGTTTTCGGACGCTTACTTAAGACAACTTGGCTGATTTCCGGGATAATATCCCCAGCTTTGTATAAAATTACTTGATCGCCTAGACGAATATCTTTCATTTGAATATAGTCCATATTATGCAGACTCGCCCGACTGACTAAGGAGCCGGCAATCCGCACTGGCGTCATCACCGCAGTTGGAGTCACCACCCCGGTACGGCCAACTGTCCATTCAATATCTTCCAATAGCGTTTCGGCTTCTTCTGGGGGAAACTTATAGGCCGTGGCCCAGCGAGGAGCTTTTACCGTAAAGCCGAGGTCGTCTTGTTGGCTAAAAGAGTTGACTTTAATTACCACTCCATCGATTTCGTAAGGTAAACTGCTACGACGGTCATGAAATTCTTCAATATAAGTCCAAATTTCCTCCACATTCTTACAAAGTCGTCGCTCCGGATTGGTGTGAAAACCAAGTTTTTGCAATTCATTTAACGCTTCAAACTGATTGTCCACTAATAATGGGCCGAAATCCGCTACCGTATACAAAAACGTATCTAAATTCCGTTTAGCAGTCACTTTTGTATCCAAATTACGCAGGCTTCCGGCAGCTGCATTCCGCGGATTAGCAAAAACTGCAAGTCCTGCCACATCTCGCTCTTGGTTTAATTTTACAAAGGAAGTCTTGGGCATAAAGCATTCTCCCCGCACTTCAATGGATAATGGCTCTTGTAAATTCATAGGAATAGAGCGCACGGTTTTTAAATTCTCCGTAATGTCTTCTCCTACACTGCCATCTCCTCGGGTTGCCCCTCGCACAAAGTGGCCGGCTTCGTACTTCAATGAAACGGATAGTCCGTCAATTTTCAACTCACAAACATAGGTCACTTCATCACCTAGCGCTTTACGCACTCGTTGATCAAAGGCCTGGATTTCTTCTTTATTAAACACATCATTTAAACTGTATAACGGAACATCGTGCACTACTTTTTGAAAGCCTTCTTGAATGATTCCCCCCACTCGCTGGGTTGGAGAATCCGGGGTTATCACTTCTGGATGCTCTGTCTCTAAGCTTACTAGTCGGGTGTAGAGTTCATCATAGACATGATCTGAGACAGTGGGTTGATCCATTACATAATACTCATGGGCATAACGATTTAATTGTTCCCGCAATGTACGGGCCTGTTGTGCTGCAGACATATCAGTCAAAGAAAATCAATCCTTTCTAGCATTTTGTAATCGGTGCAAAAGCAGCCAGTAGCCGCTTAATTCCTTGAGAAGGAAAAGCTACGTCTAGTTCCATATCTTTTTGCTTGCCACTAACCCGAACCACGGTGCCAATGCCCCATTTTTTATGCTCCACCTTATCACCAACTTGCCAAATAAGCCCTGATGCAGTGGTTTCTTGACGGCTATTTACCGAGGTTGTTTGGGGTTGTTTGTATTGCGGCTTAAAGACTTTTGGCGAAAATTCTTTTCTCGCCATAGATTTCGTTTCTCCGGCTATCCCGTTTCCTTTAGTTGCCAGTAATTCTGTTTCAATTTCACTGACAAAACGTGACGGGCGGTTGTATTGGGTTTTGCCGTATAAAGTTCGAGACAAAGCATTGGTCAAATACAACGTTTCTTCTGCTCGGGTAATGCCCACGTAAGCTAGGCGCCGTTCTTCTTCTAACTCACTTTCTTCCATCATAGCCCGAGACAAAGGAAAGACCCCTTCTTCCATCCCGACTAAAAAGACTACCGGAAATTCCAACCCTTTTGCTGCATGTAAAGTCATCAACGTCACTTCGCTAACTTCTTCTTCGTAACTATCCACATCTGATAGCAAGGCCAAGTCATTTAAGAAAATCGTCAACTTGTCTTCTGGGGCTTCTTGTTCTTCTTCTGGTAAGGCTTCATAGCTCTTGTCAAATTCCATGGTCACCGAAAGAAATTCTTCTAAGTTCTCCAAGCGGTTTTGAGATTCTAAATTGTTTTGGCGTTTCAATTCATCTTCATACCCAGTTTTTGCTAAGATTTCCTTAGTTAATTCCGTTACAGATAGATAAGGAATCATTTGATTAAAGTCCGCTAAACTTTGAGCTAATTTTTCAATTTCAGTGGCCGCTTTGCCTTTTAACGAAGACAGTGCCACATTTTGTCCTGCTTCTAATAGTGAAAAATCGTGAAGGTTGGCAAAACTTTGCAGTTTTTCAATGGAACCTGCGCCCACTCCTCGTTTTGGTACATTGATAATTCGCAAAAGACTTAAAGAATCAGCAGGATTCGCAATAACTTGCAAATAAGCTAGGATGTCTTTAATTTCCTTGCGATCGTAGAATTTATGTCCCCCTACCATCTTGTATGGAATATTGGCTTTGAGGAAGGTTTCTTCCACTACCCGGGATTGGGCATTGGTCCGATACAAAACAGCAAAATCACCATATTTCCGCTGTTCTTCTCGTTGCAGACGTTGAATTTCTGATACTACAAAACGTCCTTCATCTCGTTCGCTGTCTCCTCGATAATAAACAATTGGCTCACCTTGGTCATTTTCTGTCCATAATTTCTTTTCTTTACGGTTTTGATTGTGACCGATCACTTGGTTGGCTGCGGATAGTATGTTTTGGGTAGAGCGATAGTTTTGTTCCAGTAAAATCGTTTGGGCATCGGGATAATCCTTTTCAAAATCCAAAATATTTTGCATATCAGCTCCTCGCCAGCCGTAAATACTTTGATCCGCATCTCCCACTACACAGAGATTACGAAATCCTGCTGCCAACAGATTTACTAAGGTGTATTGCGCATGGTTGGTATCTTGGTATTCATCCACGTGGATATAATGAAATTTCCGTTGATAATATTGCAAAATTTCTGGGTTATCTTGAAAAAGACGAATGGTTAGCATAATCAAATCATCAAAATCCAAACATTGATTGCGCCGTAGTTCTTTTTGATACAAGTCATAACAGCGAGCCACGATGTCTTCAAAAAGACTACCTTGGCGCGCACTATAAGCAGCCACTGTCAGCAGCTCATTTTTAGCATTCGATATAGCTCCCAATATGGAACGAGGATCGTATTTTTTAGAATCAATATTGAGTTCTTTGACCACTCGCTTCATTAAAGTCAGCTGTTCAGAGCTATCAATAATGGTAAAATTTTTAGAATACCCAATATGATCCACATCTCGCCGCAAAATCCGCACACACATGGAGTGGAAAGTGGAAATCCAAACATCTTCTCCACCGGCTTCCATTAAGCGAATCACTCGTTCTTTCATTTCTTTCGCGGCTTTATTAGTAAAAGTGATTGCCAAAATATTCCAAGGATTGACTTCTTTTTCTTCTATTAAATAGGCAATGCGATGGGTCAAAACCCGGGTTTTCCCACTACCGGCACCAGCCATAATCAGAAGCGGGCCTTCCGTGGTTTGCACCGCTTCAGCCTGCCGAGGATTCATCCCTTTTAATAATTCATTGGCTCTCATGAATAACTTCCTTTCTCAACTTGCAACAGTTTGGCTGATTAGCATATTTTATCTCAGCACATTTCTGTTACTCAAAGTTAACTTGAGCTGCTAACTTTGCAATTAATCAATCCTTTCAATTATAGCATTTCACTGCTAGTGATTAAACGGATAGCCGTTAAAAGTTAAGAAAAAATACTGGCAAGTTTTTGAAAAGTTTCAATTCAACTTGTAAAATCACGAAACAATCGCTACAGTTAAGTTAATGAGAAAATGAAATTTCAGTTTAGGTGGTTAATATGAAGATTCAACAATTAGACAAAACCCGTGGGCATTATATTCTACTGGGCACCATTTTGGGTATTTGTGCTGGCATTGTGGTCAGTCTCTTTCGGCTTGGTATTGAAAAATTAAGCGAAGTGGTGGGAAAAGCCTATCATTTTTTCCCTAGTCACCCTCAGTGGTTAGTACTGTGGCTTTTCATTAGCATACTGTGTGCTATACTCGTAGGCTTGTTGGTAAAATCTGATCCGGATATAAAAGGTAGTGGCATTCCTCAAGTAGAAGGTCAATTGCGAGATGAATTGTCCACCAATTGGTTTTCGGTATTATGGAAGAAATTTACTGGTGGAATCATCAGTGTTGGTATGGGGCTATTTTTAGGCAGAGAAGGTCCTTCTATTCAATTGGGCGCTTCTGTGGGCCAAGGATTGGCGGAAATTACGAAGGCCAATTCCTCAGATACCAAAATTTTACTTTCCAGTGGTGCCAGTGCTGGTTTGGCGGCGGCTTTTAACGCACCTATTGCTGCACTGCTTTTCGTAGTGGAAGAAGTCCATCACAATTTTTCTCCTTTAGTCTGGCTAACTTCCTTCACTTCCGCCATTGTTGCCAATTTCGTCTCCTTGACGATTTTCGGCTTAAAACCGGTTTTACACATGGGGCAAATTCAGTCACTGCCATTGAATTATTATGGTTTACTGGTTTTATTAGGAATACTTCTTGGTCTCTTAGGACGTTTTTATCAAATCGTCTTATTAAAATTAGCAGATTGGTACCGTCATCTGCCACTCCCCGCTCATTTTTATGGACTACTGCCCTTTTTGTTGGTAATTCCCATTGGCTATTTTTGGCCGGAAACTTTAGGTGGTGGCAATCAACTAGTCGTAGCCTTTGGTCAAAGTGTGCCGCCTTTGGAAACACTGATTTTTCTCTTTGTTTTGCGCTTTAGTTTTTCGATGATTTCCTACGGTGCTTCTCTACCCGGTGGCATCTTTTTACCGATCCTTTCCCTTGGAGCGATAATCGGCGGAATTTTCGGCATGACGCTAGTGACTTTTTTTGGTATGGATTTCATCTATGTAAAAAACTTTGTAATCATTGCCATGGCCGGCTATTTTGCAGCCATTGGCAAAGCTCCATTAACCGCGATTATTTTGGTGACGGAAATGGTAGGTTCTTTGCAACACTTAATGCCTTTAGGGGTCGTGGCCTTGGTGGCTTATTTCGTGGTAGATCTTTTAGGAGGCAGTCCAATTTATGACTCTCTATTAGAACGCTTAGTGGCAAAACAGGACGTCTCCTTGCAAAGTAAAAAAGTAGTGCTAGAATTCCCCGTATTTGCTGACAGCCCTCTAGATGGAATGGCGGTGCGTGATATTACTTGGCCAGAGCATTGCCTGTTAACTTCTTTATCTCGTGGGGAACAAGAGTTATTAATTCATGGCGATACAATTGTGAAAATGGGCGATACGTTGCATATTTTAACCGATGCCACCCACGCTGGAATTGTTTTTAAACGAATCCAACAGATATCTAAATAAGAAAGTCTAAACCACTTCGTAAAGTCCAACCCAGGCAAGTTTATAAAATAGTCCTCCAGAAAACGAATTTTTTCTGGAGGACTATTTGTCTGTATTACTGATGCTTTTCTTGTAATTTAGCTAACCGTTCTTCTACTTCACGAATTACGGGAATGATTTCTTCATTAACATAAACAGAAATTTTACCATCTTTCACTGGAAAATCTCCTGAGCCTTCCTTATCCAAGACTACTTTGGCATCGTGATTTCCCATAACATCCACAAAAGTTTTGCCTCCATGAACCGCACTAACGGTCATAGGCACGCTGCCGCCAAGGGCATTTGTCATAACTACTGCATATCCAGATAAAGGATGATCAAAGTCTCCTGTACGCACCCAGCCTATCCGATCTGCATCATCAAAATAATCTACCTGATTACCATAAGCACCGTGCTTACGCATTAACAGAAGAATCAATAATGCCCGGCCCACTGGATTCACTTCTTGGGTAGGAATGCCGTACAAATCACCCCAGAACACCGTGGGGATTCCTTCTTTTCGTAGCAGCGTTAAGGCATAGGCGTGAACTTTAAACCAGCCCCCTACCCAAGACTCTAAACTTTGTCCCACTTGAGTATCGTGATTATCCACAAAGGTTACCGCGTACTCCGGACGAGTTGCCAATAAAGTATTGTCAAAAATTCGTCGCATATCAAAGCTTCCCATACTAGAACTAGCTTCAAAGAAATTAAAATGCAAAGGTACATCAAACAACGAAATCAAATTGCCAGAAGTGTCCAAGTAATGCTCTAATTTCTCAACTTCATCTGCCCAATACTCTCCCACCACAAACATGGGAGCATTCTTTTCTTTTCGGCGGGCCAAAAGCCAATCAATATAATACTTAAAATCAATATGCTTCACCGCATCTAAACGAAAACCATCCACTTGAGTCTCCTTTAAAAACCACTGCCCCCAGTGATCCAACTGCTCGATGGTCTCAGGATTTTCCATATCCAAGTCACAACCCATTAAATAGTCATAATTCCCATTTTCCGAGTCCACATCTGGATCCCAGCCTTTGCCACCAAAATTAAAAATGCCATGGTCTTTACGGCGGGCATCATAGTCCACTCCAGAAAAGTTTTGCCAATGCCACTGGTAATCGTTATAAACCTTTGAACGCCCCGGAAAAGTGAATTTAGTCCAGGCACAAATCAACTCTTCTTGGCCAACTTGCTTTTTTCGATCTTCCCAACTGTACTTAATCGCCGGCACTTCTTCGGTTTCATCCGCTCCCATAAAATGATTAAAGACAATATCTGCATAAACTTCCACACCATGCTCATGCATGGTTTTAATCAGTTGAATATATTCCTCTTTTGTACCGTACTTAGTGGGGATGGTGCCTTTTTGATCAAATTCTCCTAAATCATAAAGATCGTAAGTCCCGTATCCTACATCTTGAGCTCCTGCTGCACCTTTAGATGCTGGAGGTAGCCATAAACCGGTAATCCCTAAAAAAACAAACTCTTCTGCCATACTTTGCAACAAGCGCCAGTGGGTGTGATCTGCTGGCAACTCCCATTGAAAGGCTTGTAAAATTGTCACATTATCCATTTCCATCCCTCTTTTCTACTATTTTTAAGCTTCTTACTTTTAATTAAGCCAAAATTTAACCAAAGTTGCAATTAATCCCTTCTTTTTTTGCATAAGCTTTTTAATTAAGGAAGGTTTTCAAAACTTTTTGAACGTTTGTGACAGTTTTTGGTTGTTTTTTGTTGATTGTAACCGGTTATCGTGCTATTATACGGGTGAAGGGATGATTGAAAATGCTTACAGAAGAACGACAACAGAAAATCAGTCAACTGGTTCAACAAAATAATATCGTCAAACTTCACGAACTAACCCATCTTTTAGCAGCTTCAGAATCCACCATCCGTAGAGATTTGCAAGATATGGAAGACCAAGGACTCTTAAAAAGAATTCACGGTGGTGCCCAAAAAAACAATCATTTACTCCAAGAAGCAGCCATGAGTCAAAAGACCAATGTCCACACTTCAGAAAAGCAAGTCATTGCCAAACTAGCCAGCCAACAAATTACACCTGAGGATGTCATTTATTTGGATGCCGGCTCCAGCACCTTGGCTTTGATTGATTTCTTGCCTATAGATCAAGACATACAAGTAGTCACCAACTCTGTACGTCACGCTGCTCGTTTAATTGACCGTGGCATTCAAACCATTATTCTAGGAGGGAAAATCAAGCTTTCTACCCAAGCAACCCTAGGAAACACCGCAGTGGAACAATTAAATAGTTACCGTTTTACCAAAGCCTTTATGGGAACCAATGGCATTGACCTGCAAGCAGGCATTACCACCCCCGATCCAGAGGAAGCTTCGTTAAAGAAAACTGCTATTAAACAAGCAGAACAAACCTATATTTTAGCGGATGCTTCTAAGTTTGGAGAAATCACATTTACACATTTTGCTAATTTAACAGATGTAATTGTGATCACAAGCCCATTGGAATTACCTCAGCAAAAAGCGTATCAAAGCATAACAACTATATTGGAGGCCTCACTATGATTTATACAGTGACTTTAAACCCGTCCATCGACTATATCGTCCATGTGACTGACTTCAAACCAGGCACAGTCAATCGTATGAACAAGGATTTCAAATTTCCTGGTGGGAAAGGTATCAACGTTTCTCGTATTTTAAAACGCCTGAACATTTCCTCTAGTGCACTAGGCTTTCTTGGCGGCTTTACTGGTACTTTTATCCAAGAAGCCTTGGAAAAAGAAGGCTTGCCTTGTGATTTCACACCTATTAATGAGGATAGTCGAATCAATATCAAATTAAAATCTCAAGCCGAAACGGAAATCAATGGTGCTGGACCAAATATCACCAATGAAGAAATTCAAGCTTTAAAAGAAAAACTCAGCCAAGTTACCAAAGAAGATATTGTGATTTTTTCTGGTAGCACACCGGCGACTTTACGCAAAGGTTTCTATCAAGAACTGATTCAAATTATTAAAGATAAAGAAGCCGAATTTGTCATTGATACAACCGGAGACGCGCTAACCGAAGCCTTATCGGCTGCCCCACTATTGATTAAGCCGAATAATCACGAGCTAGGCGCATTATATGGCGTGGAGTTAAACACCATTGATGAAATCATTCCCTATGGTAAAAAATTATTAGCTAAAGGTCCTCGCTACGTCTTAATTTCCATGGCTGGGGATGGTGCATTGTTATTCACTAATGATGGGGTGTATCAGTCAAATGTCTTAAAACGCACTGTAAAAAATTCTGTTGGAGCTGGGGATTCCATGATTGCTGGATTTGTAGGTGGTTTTGCCAAGACGAAAGATCCAATTGAAGCATTTCGCTGGGGAGTTGCTTGCGGTAGTGGCACGGCCTTTTCCGATGATTTGGCCAGTCGAGAAATGATTGACTCCTTGCTGCCGGAAGTTGAAATTAAACAAATTGAGGATTAAGGGGAGGAAACAAATGAAAATCAACGAATTATTGATTAAAGACGCTATGATTATGGATTTAGCTGCCACTGACAAAGCCAGTGCTATTGACGAAATGGTGGACAAACTCTATGAAACAGGCCGGATTACTGATAAAACTGTTTTCAAAGAAGGCATTTTGAAAAGAGAAGCTCAAACTTCTACTGGCCTGGGAGATGGAATTGCCATGCCTCACGCCAAAAATGCTGCAGTTAAAGAAGCCACTGTATTATTTGCCAAAAGTAAAAAAGGCCTTGACTATGCTTCATTAGACGGTCAACCAACTTACTTATTCTTTATGATTGCTGCTCCAGAAGGCGCCAACCAAACCCATTTGGAAGCTTTAGCGGCTCTTTCCCGACTGCTGATTAACCCAGACTTTGTGGCAAAACTAAAAAATGCCCAAACACCAACTGAAGTTCAAACCCTTTTCCAAACTGCTGAAGATCAAAAAGCTGCTGAAGAAGCCCAAGAAGCAGCCGTTCCTGAAAAAAGTGATCAACCCTTTGTAGTTGCAGTAACCGCTTGTCCTACTGGTATTGCCCATACTTATATGGCGGAAGATGCCCTAAAAAAACAAGCCCAAGCTATGGGGGTAGCGATTAAAGTCGAAACCAACGGCTCTGAAGGAATCAAAAATCGCTTAACGGCTGAAGAAATTGCTAAAGCTGCCGGAGTCATCGTAGCTGCCGATAAAAAAGTTGAAATGAATCGCTTTGATGGCAAACCATTGATCAATCGTCCGGTTTCTGATGGAATTCGTAAGCCAGAAGAATTAATCACTGAAGCCATTAGTGGCAAAGCACCGATTTTCCATGGAGATGGTAGTTCAAGTGATGTTGGCGATGAGTCCGCAGAAGGTACGATTGGCCAACGGATTTATAAGGATTTAATGAATGGCGTTTCTCACATGTTGCCTTTCGTAGTAGCTGGCGGGATTATGATTGCCATTTCCTTTATGATTGATAATTTTATGGGTGTGCCTAATGATCAATTAAGTAGCCTAGGTAGTTATAATGAAGTAGCTGGTTGGTTTAACCAAATCGGTAGTGCTGCTTTTGGGTTTATGTTGCCGATTTTAGCTGGTTTTATTGCTTCTAGTATTGCCGATCGTCCTGGTTTAGTCGTAGGTTTTGCCGCCGGCGCTCTGGCAAACAGCGGTGGTGCTGGCTTCCTTGGCGCTTTAATCGGTGGTTTCTTAGCAGGCTATGTCATTATCTTCTTGAAGAAGCTCTTTAGTAAATTACCAAAATCACTAGAAGGAATCAAAGCCATTCTCTTCTATCCTTTCTTTGGTCTTTTAATTACCGGTTTCTTAATGCTTTTAATCAATGTACCAATGAGTGCTATTAATACAGCGTTAAATGATTTTCTAAATGGTTTAGGTGGCGCGAATGCAGCTTTACTAGGTGCTCTTTTAGCAGCGATGATGGCTGCTGACTTAGGTGGCCCAATCAACAAAGCCGCTTACGTATTTGGTACCGCAACACTGGCCACCACCGTTGCGGAAGGTGGTTCCATCGTTATGGCTTCTGTAATGGCCGGAGGGATGGTTCCTCCATTAGCGATTTTCATCGCCACTCGTCTCTTTAAAAATAAATTTGACAAAGAACAACAAGATGCTGGTTTAACCAACATCATCATGGGTCTTTCCTTTGTAACTGAAGGAGCAATTCCTTTCGCTGCCTCTGATCCATTGCGGGCTATTCCAAGCTTTATGGTTGGTTCTGCCATCACTGGAGGCTTAGTAGGTGCTTTAAGTATTCGTCTCATGGCTCCTCACGGTGGAATCTTTGTTATTCCATTGGTCAGCCAACCTTTGATCTACTTACTAGTCATTGCGCTAGGGGCTGTGATTTCTGGTGTGATTTTTGGTCTTTTGAAAAAACCATTAGCAGCCAAATAATAGCCAATTGAAAAAGCCACTTTCCCTCTTATTTGAGAGAAAGCGGCTTTTTTGTATTACTTATTCTTCCCTTTTCTCCCCGGATTCCACCCAAGTTAAGATACAGCTTAAGGTAGCTCCGGTTAATAAGAGACATAAACATAAAGGGACTTTCCAAAAGAAATCTGGTAATAGACAAATAATAAATAACAAGAACACAGTAGGTAACATAATTTTCTTAAATACTTGTTCTTCCATCAAACTCCCCCCAAACACTTTTCTCATTTTCTAATTCACTTTGTTCCAAAAACATTACCCGTAGATGATTTTCCCCTTTATTCAAATCTACAAAATAATGTTTCCGACGCTTTTTCAAGCGGGAAAATTTCACATCTGGCATGGTGTTCTTTAACGCTTCATAAGGAATATCTCGAACATATTCTGCAGGCAAGTATAATTTTAAGAGCACTAAGTATTCTTTGTAGCTTTCATCTTGAGTAATCAGCGGAATTTCCAAATGATTCCGTAAATAAAATTCATAAGCTGCTAAGCCGTTATCCAATGTTAACCCTGGATTCAAAGAAACTTGACTGGCCATGCGCATCCGATTTTCATCTACTATAGGAAAATAGGCTTTCGTATTGAGGCTCCCTTTCACTCGTTTTACATGATGCTGCTTTTTCTGCAAATCAAAAATCCGAGTGACAAAATGAGTGGCTTGTTTCTTGGTAGTTGGTTGAAAATCATCATTTTGATATTGGACAGTCTGAATTACCCCTTTAGTACGGGAAAATTCAATATAAGGCTCCCGTAAAATTCCTGTGCCATTAGTCCAAGCAAGCTGATCAATGCCGATTTGATCTCGAAACAAACGTTGGAATGCTAAATTACGCTTTTCTTGCCAACGAAAAGGGTCTCGATACAGCTCTACTAACAAGACATTACTTGACAACCACCGTGCCTGCTCCACTTGCTGCACATCTTGGATAATCTCTAAAGGCAATGTCTGCTGATAAGCTGGACTAAAGTACATCCGCCAGCAAGAAGTCAAACAACAACCAGCATAGTAAATATCGTAGCCCGCAAACTGATTGCAATCCACCACTACCTGACCACTAGGTAATCGTAATTTAGGCAATGCTTCGATCTCTTTCTGACTTTGAAAAGCTAACCGCGCAGTTAACGATTCCTGATTGTGGTAAAGGTATTCTTGATAATCCCGAATATACGCGCATAATCCCAGTTTCATTTGCACTTCAGTATAATTAAGAATCATTTGCCGATGGGTTTGAAATAAATCCTTCCGCAAAAGATGCTGTTCCAACATCTTCCCTTTTTGAAAATGAAAATTCGATTCGTTTTGTCCATCGGTAATTCGCAGACTGAATTCCTCTTTGTCACAGTTTTGCTTAATTAAGCTCACACAATCCCCTAGTGAAAAAGGCTGCCAGGCCTGTTGATTGGCACCAATCGCGGTGGGTTTAAACAAAATTCGCGCAAAAACTAACCAGTCTTGTATGATTCGTTTCACGGTTTTTTCCTCTAAAGAAAGAAACCGAATGGAAACAAAAATTTTAGCATCCTTCTCCATAAGCTCACCTTAATCTAATTTTATTATAATCTTATTATAACTTATAAAAAGCGAAAAATGAAATGAAATTACTTGCTTTCGACAAATATAAAAAACACCAACATTAAAAAAGTGAGCCCCAAAACAGATTTTTAAAATTTCTTGCGATTATCCTCTTCTCAGTTGTCGGACTTTCGAAATTATCAAAAAAATGCTAGACTGTAAAAGCGGAGGTGACAGTCATGGGTTTAAAATTTCAACGTGATGACTCTTTAGATCGGAAATTCGATGAGTTTGCTCTTTTACCAGAAGAAAAGGCCAAAGAAGAAAAGAAAGTTGACATCCAACGCTTTTTAGAACCAGAACCAAAAAAAGAAAAGCCAACAGACAAATAAAATTCATAAAGCGCGATTAGACCAAGAAATGATCTAGTCGCGCTTTTATTGACATTCGCAAATTAAGGAAAAATATGTTAGACTGAATTTATGCGAAAAATATTGTTATGCGAACGATTGATTTATTTCGGTGAATTTAATCCTTTGGCGTAACTCAAGAGTTACAAAGATGTATTAGAGGTAGGGAATACATTGTTTAAACGAGAAATAAAATGAATTAGCAGTAATAGTCTTGATCCAACCTTAAAGTAATAATATTGATTAGTTAGATAGCCTTCTCGGGTTTTCCGAGAAGGCTATCGTCCATTTTGGATGAATAAAACCGCGATTTAGCAATTTGCTACACCGCAGTTTTGATCACTCAATTTCAATTTTGTTTTTAATCCGAATTTGTTCTTCAGGATATTTGGAAATCAGTTCTGCTTTGAAGGCCAATAGATTTTTTTTTCTAAAAAGTAGTCGCATCTCTTTGCCATCATATGAAAATGCGATACCATTTGGAAAGAAGACCAATTCTGAAATTCGTTTCAAGTCAAAACGGTTTTGCTTCCAAAAGCGTGCGTAGCGCACTACCATCGTTTCGCCCTCGAAGTACAGCGTCCGCCTTGTGCCGAGCCAAGCAAAGAAAACAAAAATACCTAAAATCAAGTAGCTTTTCCAATATAAGCCGGTATTCTCCAAAGTCAATGTCATTCCGTAAAATAAAATAATCAAGGTTAATGACCAATAGATGATAAAGACGGCCGGTTCTGGTTGCCAGTGATAACGTTTTGCTTTCATTACGTGTCCCTTCTGTTATGCTAGATTCTCAAAAAATTTTATCATAGAGTTGTGAAGAAAGGAAGAAATTAAGATGATTAAAGCCTTTATCGATGCTTCCACCAAGGGAAATCCCGGTCCTAGTGGCGGCGGCATTGTACTTTTAACCAGTCAAGAACAAAAACAATACCACTTTTCTTTGCCAACTTTGACCAACCATCAAGCGGAATTTGCAGTTTTTTTGCATTTATTGGACATGTTAATGGAAAATAATCAAAACGAAGAAACGATTATGGTTTATTCCGACAGTAAAGTTTTAGTGAGCACCATTGATAAAAATTACACTCGTAACCGCGATTTTAAAGATTACTTGTCCACAATCCAGCAAAAACTACCCCATTTTCCTCTCTTAATCTTACAATGGATCCCCGAAAAACAAAATAAAGGGGCAGACAATCTCGCACGTCAAGGACTGCAAAAAGCCTTAAAACTACAAAATCGGTGACAGCAACCGGGAAAAATTCTGCTTAAAGCGTAGCCAACGACTTTGTTTAGCAATTATTTCATCGGTTAGTAAGAAGCAGTCTTTCATATCCCGTTCAAAAATCCGTTGCATTTCTAAAGTAGTCTCCTCATCATAAATAAACGCGCTGACTTCAAAATTTAAAGAATAACTGCGAATGTCTTGATTGGTTGAGCCCACAGAGCAAATAATATCATCCATTACCAAGGTTTTCGCATGTAAAAAACCTTTTCCATCTTTTTGATATTGATAGATTTTAATGCCATATTGATGCAGTAAGTTGCTATAGTATTGCGTTGCCCGATAAATAAAAGGATGATCTGGCATAGAGGGAATCATAATTCGCACATCTACCCCAGATTGAGCTGCAATCAACAGCGCACTGATCATGGTATCATCAGGGATTAAATAAGGGGTTTGAATCCAGACTTTGTCTTGTGCAGCCAAGAGCATTTTCACAAAGGCACTCTTTAGGATATCCACTTTATTTTCCGGACCATCAGACACCACTTGAATTGCCACATCCCCCACTTCGCCTTCCGGAATCACAAAATAGCGGTCTTCATAATTTAATTGATTGCCTTTTTTACGCACAGAGGCATTCCAGTCTTTTAAAAAAATTTCTTGTAATGAAAAACTCGCAGTCCCCACAAATCGGGCATGGGTGTCGCGCCAATAGCCGAAACGTTCGAATTCCCCTAAATACTGATCCCCTACATTAAAACCGCCAGTCCAACCTATTTGGCCATCGATGACCACAATTTTTCGATGTAAATGATAATTCAACCGGGTTTTACGAATCAAATCTCGCGAAGTAATAAAAGCTGTCACCTGGCCTCCCGCTTCAATAAGGGGGGCAAAAAAAGCATCGCTGGACCCCTTAGCTCCCCATGGATCATAAATGAGACGGATTTCTACTCCTTCTTTCGCTTTTTTTGTCAACACCTCTAAAAAGGCGGTACCAATTCGATCAGGAAAGAATGCGTAATATTCCACATGGACATGATCTGTAGCTTTTTTTATATCAGCAAATAAAGCATCAAACTTTTCTCGACCATCTGTAAATAAGTCGACAGAATTTCCCTTAGCCAATGGAGATTCTTCCACATTACGTAAATAGCGTTCCAGTAATTTTGAGCCAGTGGTGTTCACACTGCGATGGTAATCTTGATTGTTTTGGTGAATCAAACTATTAATTTCCCCAATACGCTTTTGGTCTTCGTTATCAAAACGATAGACTGTCTCTCCATCAATTCCCCGACCGCAAAATAGATAGATGATAAAGCCAATCACCGGTAAAAAAGTTAACGTCACCAACCAAGCCAAAATACTCGTAATCGAACGTGGCCGGCGAAAGACGGTGATAATCGCCCCAATCGTATTGATAAAAATCAACAGAGATAACACTGTACTAAGCATACTCATTTCCATTTCTATTCCCATAATTCTCCTCTTTTCTGTCACTCTGGCAACAAGTAATTATGATCAAAAGTAATCTCTACTGTCTGATTGCCATAGCGTTGTTGAATTTTTAATAAAATCGTATCCCGCAACTCTTGATCGGTTAAGCTCACTGACCGTGGTACAACGAGATCAAAACTGAGTCGATTAGGACTTAAAATACGAAAATCATGCATCCGCAAATTACCATCTACATTGGCAACAATGACTTGAACCGCTTCTTTTTTTTCTTGGTAGACTTGATTTTGTACCGCTACTGGATCAATATGGCAGACCAAGTCTACTTCTAATCGTTCCCAGAATTCTTTTTCAATTTGATTGATGACATCATGCGCTTCATTTAGATTCCAGCGATCGTCTACCTCAATATGTACCGAAGCAAAACGTTTTTGAGGACCATAGTTGTGTACTAAAAGATCGTGGTAGCCAAGAATTTCCGAAAATTCTCCCAGCAAGTCATTCATTTGAGCCAGTTCTTCTTCCGTGGGCCGTTGTCCTAATAATTCGGCAATAAATTCCCGCACCATTTTAATTCCACTATAGATAATATAAGCGGCAATCACAAACCCTACATAACCATCCACTCGCCAACCGGTAATTAATTCCACCAAAGCTGATAACAACACCGCTAAAGTAGTCAGCACATCATTTAATGAATCTTGAGATGTGGCTTTTAGCGTTTTCGATTGAATGGTATCTGCAAGGCGATGGTACATGCGACTTTGCCAAACTTTTATCACAATGGATAACACTAAAATCACGAATACTAACCAGCCTAATTTCATATTTTCTGGTTGGAGGATTTTTTCAAAAGAAGCTTCCAAAAACTGTAAACCGACAAAAGTCATAAGCAAAGAAATTAAAAAACCGGAAATATATTCAAATCGTTCATGACCATAGGGATGCTCTTTATCGGCAGGTTTCGCCGCAATTTTAAAACCCACTAAAGTTAAAATCGAACTAATAGTATCGGTTAATGAATTAATTGCATCCGCCATAATTGAAACGGAACCCGCTGTAAGGCCAATCATAAATTTCCCCAAAAAGAGGATTGCGTTGGACAAAAATCCTAAAACACCTGCTAGCTGTCCGATACCGGTTCGATGATTTTCGCCATTTTTAGGAATGAACTTTTCAATTAACATTTTTAACATTTTTGAAACCTGCTCTCTTAAATCAAAAAAGAGGTCTGACCCTCTTTTCTACTCTATTACTTTATAAATCAATTTACTTCCCTACTATTGTACCGCGAAAGACTTTTTTATGACAAGAATTCTCTGCTAACTAACAAATCTTTTCAAAAATCATTGTTATGAAAAATGAGTATTGAAAAAGACATCCCCGTATACAACAGAAATGTCTTTTTCATTATGGTTTTGTAATTTGAAAAGGTTGATTTGGCGTGATCTGTAATTTTTTATTTCTGACCGGTGTTAAATGATTATCGGCAATTTTTTTGACTTTTACTTTAAATCCCCAGTCCTTTTGACGAACTTGGTAACTAGCTCCTGGTAAATCAGTAAAACGTACATTTCCTTGTTCATCAGAAAAAACTTGATAAATCTCACCTGAGCGCTTCATCTGTCGTTTGCCATTTTTCGAATAGAGGACGAATGCTTCATTAACCATCGGCTGATTATTACTATCCACTAAAATAAAAACTAAATCGTATTTTCGCCTACGAATAATCATAATACGAATTCGATGAATAATGATATAAATTACTAAAAAAAACAGTCCAATACTACCACCAATCATTGCATAGTGCCGCATGCGTTGTCGTTGCTTTCCTGTTTTAATTTCTTTAGTCATTTCCGACACATATGGAATCCGATAACCTTGGACTAGTAAGCGGTGGCTATTAATCATATATGGAGTACAAGTCATTAGCGTCGCTCGATCCTCACCTGGAACAATTCGCAAATCTTCCAGATAGGTAGGTTCGATAATTTTTACATTGTCCACTTCATAAGCTAAGGTTTCTTCTTGGTTCTCAATGAAAAAATGGTCACCAACTTTTACTTTCGGTAAATCCGTAAACAAGGTAGCCTCTGGAAGTCCTCGATGGGCAGAAATAACCGTATGAGTGCTCTCACCGCCCACAGGAAAAGAAGTCCCTCCTAACAATCCCGCACCCCGACTCAGAAAAAGATCATTAGTGCCATCAAAAATTGGTATTTCAACGCCAATTTTAGGAATCTTTATAACACCAATTGTGTGTTCAGCATAGTAATCAACACTGGGTTCTTTTTCTTCTTTAGGTGACTTTTCAAAAGGATCTTCTCCTGGAGCACTATCCTCTTCTGCCAAGCGTTTATTTTCTTCCATCATCTTCTCGTAATTTGCTTTTCGCTCTTTTTCTTCTTTGGCAGCCGTCTTTCTTTGATAATGTTGTAAAATTTGATAATCTAAAAAATTGTTCAAAGAATCCTCCACAAAAGGATATAAAACCGCCACTAAACCGGCTATCACTAGGAGAATCATCAAAATATCGGTAACGTTTTTTTTCATTGACTTGCCTCCTAGTTTAAATTGACAAAGTCTCCAGTTTAACCGGAGACTTTGTTCATTGCTTATACTTCTGCTTTCCCGTTACGCTTGAAGTAAGTACCGGCAATACCAAAGGCTACTACCCCAAAACCTAGCAAAGCTACAATCCCCATCCCCCCTGTAGAAGGTAGAGTTCCTTTGCGTTTGTTTGGTACTTCTTGAGGATCTTTAAGACCTTCATCAGTTAAAGTATCTAATGTTCGATAGGATTCTTTGCTTACGTTGAATAGTTTTAGATCTTTCAATAGGATATAATCATTTGGTGATTTAATTTCTTGCAAATAGTAATCTCCATATTCCAGACCCATAACTTCAAATATACCTTCTTCATTCGAAGTAAATACAGTTGCAAGGTATTTAGTTTCATCTACAGGATCTTTAAGCGTACCCACCCAAGTAACTGCTTTTGTAGTTTCATCTATTTTTAGATATTTTGCGCTAGTTCCAGTACCATCCCGAACTACAAATTCAGCGCCTTCAATTACTGAACCATTGTCACCATCGATTTTTACAAAACGTTTCCCGCCAGTGAAAACTTCCTTGTCATCATTACCTTTTAATTGATCTGTATCTCCTTTCACTACAACATCCGCTTTATTGTCAAATCCATTATCTGGTGTAGCACCTTCATTTAGGAACATCTTGTAATTAAATACTAATAGTTTACCTGGACTTAATCGCCGAATCGCGGCATCTTTCAAGGAAACAACAAAGCTAAGACCATCAGCAGTTGGTGTTACGGTATACTCATCTTGTGGAATCTGCTGGCCATCGTTAGTCAAAGTATATTTAGTAGCATTATCAACAAAAGTTAAAAACTCAGAGTGAGTATCCGTTAAGGTAACTGTATGGTAGCGATATTTTTCTCCATCCTCAGTAGTTACTTTGTCTTGAATCCCCATAGGAATTTTGAAGTTAATCGCATAATCGATTTCAGCACCAATTTCATGATCTAATTCATTTACTGTTTTTTCCACGATAATCGTATCATTCATGATGTCTCGCGGAGTAACTGCTTTGTTAGTTTCTGAAATAATGAATTCTGTCCCGATAAATTCATTAATCAGCCCTGAATTTATTGGAGCTTTTGTTTCCACTAATTTATAGGTGCCATATTCGAGATTATTAATCGTTAATTTACCCGAATCAGTTGGATGTGCTGTTGCCACAATCGCATTTCCACTAATCGAATAAGAGTTTCCAGAAATAAACGTATAAGGTGTCACTCCGGTTGCTCCAAGTTTTTCCCATTTGTATAAACCGTCTGCAACATCGGTAATCACCCAAGTTTCAGAAATGCCATCAGTATTTTCCACTTGTTTTTGAAGTCTAAATTCTGCTCCGTCTAAACCTTCGTTATCAGCTGTACCTCTTTTAATGACTTCCACACTACCATCATTTTCCAGTGTGTTTTTTGGATACAAATGAACCACATCTAATTCATCATCAGAGTAAGATACTTCACCGCTTTCTTCATCCACGATCATTTTATATACCGGGAAAATTAAAACCATATTATCGGCTTTGGTAATCCCCGCTTTTACTGTCTCAACAAAAAGGTAAACTGAGTCAACGGTCTTTTCGTCTTCTCCCTCCAACTCAATCACTGTTTTTTTAGCTAACGTAAAATCAAGAAGTCCTCCAGCCAAAGTTGTCCCTGTACCGGCAAGAGTAGCATTTTCTGGTATATTTGCATTCAGAGAACCAACCGCCTCTTCTTGGCTGTCACCAACCTTCAAGCGTGTATAGTACTCTTTAGAAACATTATAAACATTAAATTCTACTCCCTCGAGACCTTCATAAGCCTCTAAGTCCGCCATAATTTCCCCGGTATTTTGAATCAACGGGCTAGGTAAGGTAGTCATTTTTTTCTTGTGAATCGTTACTGTGGCATTTCCCTCAGCAGCTCGAACTGCCATACCATCACCTACTAAGCCCCAAATCGACGGGACTATTAATAATGTTGCGAGTATAACCTTCACAATCTTCTTAATCATTTTCCGTTCCCCTTTTCTTTTGTTTTACCCAATAAACAGCAACACTAAAAATCAGTAACAGACCAATAAGTGTACTTACTCCTTTTTCCATACTAGTTTGTGGTAAAAGCATACCCGGTTTACGTTGGTCTGGACTTGGATCAACAGGTGTAATAGACTTTGCTTCATCTCTGTAGTTATAGACACGAGGTGTTGCAGATTGATAAACACTCTGCGGAACCACACCAGAAATCAGTTCTTCTGTAGCTTGGCCATTTGTCATCACTGGAAGGTAATTTCCTACTTCATCATGCCAACTTTGAGGAATTTCTACTTTAATGGCTTTCGTGGCACTGTCAATCTGGTAGCCACTTACTGTTTGAATTTCCTCAAAATAGTATTCTCCGGCTGGTAAGAAACGCTCATTTAGAGTTACTAAACCATCCTTGTCAGATGAAAATACCTCAAGACCGCTATCGGTTACCGGATTATTAGAAATAAGCCATTCATTTTGTAAGTTCTCAGAAGTTTTCTGAGTTAAATACTGCTTTTCTCCTTGATCATTTACTTGATAAAGGATAAATTTCGTACCTGCCAATGGTGCTTCTGTTCCGGTTTCCTTGTCTTTTCCGTATTTGAAAAAGTAAGGATTCCGTACATAGACTACATTTTTGGGATATAGATGGATTTCTGATAAAGTATCACCATTAACAGGATGATACTGTGGCAAAAGTAACATCATCGGTAACGCTGTTTTTTCTAGGTCTACATTGACACAACTTGTTGCATCATTTGATTCTTCAATAAAGAGATACGCTCGTTTACTCGCAGAAGGCAAATTTACGCGAGCAATGCCATCTTCTCTTGTACCACCAATTGACGAATTCCAATCATTTTTCGTCTGAATGTTCGAAATCTTAGCGAATTGTTTGTCCTTAATTAACGCTAAAGCTTCTTTTCGCGAAAGTTCTTGAGAATATTTTTGGACAAAGGTTTCATCTGCCATTCCACTATTTTGATAGAATGAGGTCGCGTCATAAATCGTAAAGTTTGCACCGTTTAGCCCAAAGGTTTCTTTCAAAAGTGAACCATTTTCGTCATTAGCATCAATGAGCAATCCATCATTGACATATAAGTTTTCCTTAGGTGCTTGAATATCACGAAACAGTCGTTTATGCAATACAACAGTGACTTCTTCTCCATAAACTTGAGTCAATTGACCAAAGAAAAGAAATAAGAAGAAGGGCAGCAACAACATTCTTCCCCATCGTTTCAAATCAAACACCTCCTTTTTGGCTTATGTCACGGCGATTTAACACATAGTAAATGACCAAACCAATTAACAGAAGGACAAATACCAGATAACTTACCACCCTACCATTGCCTCCGGTTCTCGGTAACGGATTCGCTAGCTTATTTTGAACATTTAGATGAATAGTGTTGGCTTCATTTTCGGGATTCAGGAGAATTTGAATGTCATCTTCAGCTACATCAACGTCATTGTATTTAATGACTACTTCGCCATCTTCTAAAATTTCGATTGTATATAATCCTGAAATTCGCACATACCCGTCAGGAGCCGCTTTTTCTTTCATATAATAGGTAATTCCTGTTTCCAGCCCTCTAGTAAATTGAACCTGTCCATCTCCAGTAGAAGTTATCGTTTCAAGTGGTAATACTGTCGTTTCAATCTCTGGATTTTTATCATATAGTTCAAAAATGGCACCTTCTAAAGGAGTTTTTTCATTACCTGTTTGTTTCCATACATTTAATTTAAAAGGTTTTAGTTCATTTTCTATTTTGGGATATGATGATAAACCTGTAATTGTACCTTCTGCAGTAATCTCGATTTGCACAGGTGTAAACGGCTTATAACCATTTGGTATGGTAATCTCTTTTAGCCAATAATTCCCTGGAATAACATCCCGAAACAACAGATTTCCATCAATCTCAGAAATATTTGTACGATAACTTGGTGTCGTGTCGTTTTCTTGAGCGAAAAGTCCAAACTGTGCCCCAGACAAATAGATATCAGTCCCTTTAATAACTTTTTTTAGAGGGACATCGACTGTTTCAGGAACCATCGTACCGTATTTAACAGAAGGCACCCCATAGAAATAATTAGTCTGACTGCCATTATTTCCATTTGTTAAATAAGTGGTTTTGTTTGCTGGATAAAACTTTCCATCTCGATACTCATTTTTTAAAGAAACTTGGTAAGTTAATCGCACTCCAGAACGTTCATTGCCAGATTTACCAAGGTTCATACTATTGATTTTAATACACTCAACAATTCCATCGTTATCGCTATCAACAAGCTCCTTGGTTACCCCCATCACATTGCCATTGGCATCGGCTGTTTTAACCGTTAACTCCCCAGCATCATTCACTGTAATTGGTGTTAATAATTCACTATCTCTCACCATGGTGACATACTCACTCATAGGATCGGTTAAAGTAGCGTTATTGATAGTTGATACATAAGGATAAAGTGATTGACTTAACGCATCTACTAATGCATCTGTATTATCAGCGGAGTAATATCCATTTCTACCTACTGTCTCAATAATTCCCATTGGCGCATTTCCATAATGGAATCCTACTGCATACCATTTATAAGCCGTCAGATCCATAGCATCGGGAAATTGAGCTAAACGTTTGGCAAGATAGTCTCTATATTCTGGCGTATGATCGTGGCTTCCACTACCTTCTAGTTTTGCTTGACTGCTATAAGACTGATCGACACTTGTCTGGAATATGACTTCAGGAGATCGATAATATAATTTACCCAATGATTGACTGAAAGTTGTCGTACCATTGTAATAGGTATCTACGGGATAAATTGTCGGTACACCATCAGTAATCATACACAGTACTTTTACAGCATCTGATCTAGCTTTGGTTAACGAAAATAATCCCGAATCTAATCCAAGAAAAGTAGGAGTAGCGGACCCACGAAATGCGCCACCTTTTATAATGTTCGTATTCAATAATAAACCAGCATCATTGGTGAATAAATCATTATATTGTAAATCAGAATATGCTGTAGGACGATTTCCCGACCATATGCCCATAGTCGAATAAAAATCTGATATATCACTAGAATGAAAACCAGAAAGAGCAAATTTTACGTCCATCCCTGAACTACTAATCCCAGTGAGAAATTTTGAAAGTGCACTTTCCAATTCCCCCCATCGAGTTTTCCCTGATTCGGTTGGTTCTAACATACTCCCAGACTTATCCAAGACAATTGCCACATCAACTTTAGGTAATGGTTGAATCGCATCGCCAATCGTATCCACCGTAACTTCAAAAAGATTATCGCTAATTTTTTTAACCGATTTTTTCGTATTAATTCGTCCACTTTGAGAACTGCCATATTCGTGGTAGCCATTATCAAATACAGAAGTCCCGTTCGTTACTGAATACTGGGATACACTATCTGACAGCGATGTTGCGCCATAGTTATAGTTTTTTATCGAGTTTTCTGTTGAAGAACCACTACCTAAATACTGTTGTGTATTATGAGTTGGAAAAGTTCCTGTGTTATTTGTCGTATAAGAAAATAAATCATCCGTACTCAAAACGATAGGGTTATCATTTTGTCCATTTCTTGCCATTAACGGTCCAACAAATGGTTCAACGGTATTTATTGTTTGATTGCCTTCACCTTCTTTCGTTTTCTCTACAGAAGAACTATTTGTGGACGGAACAACAGCTGTAGAAGACGATTCAATCTTGGGCGTTGCGGCGAAACTAGATTCTTCTATTGACAGATTGGCAACTAAACGATAAGGCCCCGCCTCACTTTCACTTAATTGATTTTTGTTGACGATTGTTTCATCATCACTATTTCCTTCCACGTCCAGTTGAATGGCTATTTCTACAACTGATTGGTCCATTGGGGTACTAAATTGCAGAACCCCTTTACTGCTTTCCCAAAATTCAGTTTGTTGCCACCAGCTAGTGTAATTATCCTCCTTCCAATTAGCCGAGTGATCCTCAAAAATCATACTTTCATCAGTGAATTTAACCTTTAGGGCTTGTCTTGTATCGGTTTTTGCCTGACTTTCATAGTACAAGGACCAATCGATTGAATTTTTTACTGAATCAATTTGATAGGAACTAGTGACTTTGAGCGAATCTTTCTCTAGAAGGACTTGCTTGTCTGTGACGGACTCAACAACAGTTGGGTTATGGTTTAGTAGGGCTAAACCATATGGGATCAAAATGACAAGTAACAAACAGATGTGTGCCAATGGATTTGATCTTTTCATTGCTCACCTCCCCTTTCTGCTTGAGCCTGGAGATAAATTACGTTAATTGCTTCAGGCTCATCCAACTAATTACTTCAAAAGATCAGTCGATAATGACTAATCTTCCTTCTCTTTGATTGTATCTATTAAAAAACAGCCAATCAAATTTCCTTTTTTTAATCTTTTTCAGAAAAAAAAGTAACATTCTTTGTTTTTTTATCATACCTCCTATTTAATAAATCGCGTTATCAACAGAATCTTCGTTATTTTTAAATTTGAAAAATCGTCTTAAAATCATTTTTTGGAATTTTTTTTGTTCAGATTGACTGAATAACAGCTATTTTTTAAAATCAAAAACCAGAACGCTATCCACTGTAACAAATATTTTTAAAGCAATCAATTGAATAATCTTCGTGAAGAAAAGCCCTCGAAAACAGCGAAAAACTGTTTTCAAGGGCTTTTTTCCTATTCTATTCGCAATCCTTTTTAATAGTTTCTCATCTTTTAAAAATTTTAAAATTCCTTTTTCCCAACAATTGCTTATTATTCACAAGAAGTTATTTTAAAAAGTATCAAAAAATAAAATCAGATTAAACTTATAATTCAAAAATATAAAATGGATTGGAATTATTTTTGCGTATATATAACATAAAAACCATAGCGAACTAGTTCATTCACTATGGTTTTTATTCAAAAATCAATTTATGAGTTTTTTATTTTCGTAAGACATGAATGGCAAAGCCGCCAAATTCCCCTGCTAGATAGATATTCTTTAGTTTTCCAGCTTCGTCATAGGCTGCGGTATCCATATTGAAAGCCATGCCTTTTTTCGTCAATTCTTCCACAGCACTTTCCAAATCAGCTGTTCTCATGGCGATATGGCCATTTTTACCTAAAAATGGTGCTTTCATACATTCAAAATAATCACCAGCAAACTCGGATTTCTGGCCATGCCGAGGAGATAAGTTAAAAATCATACTTAATTGATTGGCAAGTTTCTGTGCTTCAGTCTCATTTTCTGTGTTGATACCGATATGTTCAAGTTCAAATTTATTTTCCATTTTTTCACCTCATAATGTTTTTACATTGGGAACATCAAAATTGATCCAGCAGTTAAGAAGATTAGACGAATAAAATATTGAGGAATCGTAAATTTCCAAAATTCACTAGCAGAATATTTTCCAGTACCTAAAATCATAGCAGGCATGCCATCAATTGGTAAGAAATGGCCACACCAGCCGGACATAACGATTGCACAAGCCGCTGCTGTTGGATCCAAACCTAAGCTGCCGCAAGTGGCAATTGCCAATGGTGTGAATACATAAACGGTTCCGATTGTAGAACCGGTGAGGGTTGCTAGCAGGCTAGTTAAGATACAGAAAACCAGAATCATTAAGAATGGATTCACATTCGTCCCTAACATTCCTGCCACTGTGGTACCGACCAAATTCGTAAGTCCTGTACTGCCTAATGCATCTGCTACCCCGATAACCCCAGCAGACATTAAGATAATAGGCGCACTGATAGCATCGCGAATTTCTTTAAAGTCTAAAACTCCGATAAACAAAATCACCGCAACGGACAATCCGGCCATAGCATAACCTGCATCACCAATCTGGCTTTGCAATAACATACCGACTACAGCAAAGATGAAAACCCCATAAGTAACTAGTTCTTTCCAACGAGGAAGCAAAGCGCTGTCATTTTCCATAGCGGCTACTTCATCTTCACAGTCATCAGCGGTGGGATGATCCGGCAAGAATTTGTATTGGATAATACAGTTAACCAAGAACCCAACTGATAAAAATAAGTTCACAATTGCAAATTTAAATACTGGCACATCTGCCATAATCCCCGCAGAATTCAATACAGCGATTACAATTCCGTATTGCAAAGCTGTATTAAAAGGAATCAACGGATGATTGGTGGCAAAACCAGCAGTCATAATGACTTTTGAAGGTGGTAATTTTTTTGAATAAGGCAATGTGGAGAGCAAGCCTAGAGTTAATACATAGTAAGCAGTGGAACCAGTCCCAAATAAACTACAGCCTAACATTACAACCAAAATAATTAAGATATAAGATTTGAAGCCACCTTTTTCAGCCATAGCAAACATGGCCTTCTTAAATACAGTAATAAAACTGGTTTTCTGTAAGGCAGCAATGATGGCCATAAATTCAGCTAACATCACAATAGTAGAGTTGGAGAAACCAGCAAAGGCTCCCTTAATGTCTGTAATGCCAAAAATAACTAACAACACGCAGGCAAGCAATGGTGCTGCCCCAAATGGAATTTTTTCAATCATAATTAATACAATCATAAATACCGTAATTGCTAAAGCAATCATCATTTCAACGGTCATAAATATCCCCCTTACTCTTACCCATACTCCATCCGCTAATTGGGGGAAGCACTTCCTTCCCCCAAAATGGAGAATAGTTTATACGAGCGAATTTCTTAGCGCATTCCTTTTTCTTTATCGGCAGCTAAAACTTCTTTCAAAGCTGCGATTCCTTCTTCAGGAATTTGGTTAAACGGTGCCCGGCATTTACCCACATTGTTACCGAGTAAAGCTGCAGCAGTTTTTACGATGGTGTTGGGATTGCCGTATTTGAAGCAATTTCTGAAGTTTTGAATGCTTGCATTTGCCACTTTTGCTTCTTCAATTTTGCCTTCAACAAACAAGTCATAGATGGAAGCCATTGTTTGTGGGTAGACATTGGCACAGCCAGCGATACCACCAGTACCACCTGCTAGTAATGTCCAGATAATCAATTGGTCGTTTCCTGATAAAGTATAGAATTTGCCATTGGTTTTTGATTTTCCGGCTTCGATATAACCTAGAATATTGGCGAAGTTCCCACTGGAATCTTTTGCACCGATGATATTTTCGATTTGAGCCAAACGCGCAACTGTGGCAGGAGCAATAGCGTTACCTGTCCGAGCAGGGATATTATATAAGACAATTGGCATATCCACTGCTTCTGCTACAGTTTTGAAATGGGTGTAGATTTCTTCTTGGCTAGCTGCCGCAAAACTTGGAGTAATAATGGACAATACATCTGCTCCAGCTTCTTGGGCCATTT
Source organism: Enterococcus sp. 2201sp1_2201st1_C11_2201SCRN_220225 (assembly GCF_040925905.1). NCBI lineage: Bacteria > Bacillati > Bacillota > Bacilli > Lactobacillales > Enterococcaceae > Enterococcus > Enterococcus sp. 2201sp1_2201st1_C11_2201SCRN_220225. The sequence continues at coordinate 129,910 of NZ_JBCOJC010000001.1, read as the reverse complement.
TACTTTGAGCAATGGTTTCTTTTGTAGAGATAGCACCGGTTCCAGCATAAATTGGTACGCGACCAGCCGCTTGATCAATCACTGCTTCTAAGACCACTTTTTTCTCTTCTGCAGACAAAATGTAGCCTTCACCGTTTGTGCCAAATGGGAAAATCCCGTGCACGCCGTTATCAATCATACGATCCACTTGGTTGCGTAATTCTTCTACATTGATGCTTTCGTCTTCATACATCGGGGTTAAAATTGGGCTAATGATTCCTTTTAATTCGATTGCTTTCATAATAGTATCTCTCCTAAATTTTTTATTTTCATAGAATGCGGTTTCAATTGTAATGATTTAAGGAATGAAGGCTTTTGTTTCGTAAATCAAAAGCCTTAAACCTATAAGTAAGAGTTATTTTTCTACGCCTTCACCAGAAGTGGGATTGTAAACACCCAATGCTTCTCGTTTTTCACCGAACAACTCTGCTACTGTAAAGCGCACATACTTCACACAAAGGCGATTGCGATAAGCATAAACGAGATGTAAGACTCCCTTACTGTCTTGATAAATCGTTGGGTATTCATGTTGGGAGTTATTGGTTTTATTTTCGGCGCCAATAAAACCTTCAGCTGCTTCCAAAATCCGTCCAATTGGCCATGTTTTACCAAAGTCTTCCGTTACGGATACGGCTACTGGATTTCGCAATCCCGGCCAAGCCACTTTTCCAAATTCCGCATTAGGCGCAGCATTTAAATTATAAGCTAAAGCCACTTCACCGGATGAAAGTTTAATGGCACTGACACTGGCATTATTGTTTGGTAAAACTGTTGCTTCAGGTAC
>NZ_JBCOJC010000001.1:0-128937 GCF_040925905.1 Enterococcus sp. 2201sp1_2201st1_C11_2201SCRN_220225 | reverse complement strand
GCATGCGTACAGCTCGCCATGTTTGCCCCTCATCATCGGAAATTTGAAATTCCGTTGGGTCATTGGTCAAACCATCTGCAGAATCCTCACATAACCAAGTGCTGTAAATCCAGCGTCCATTGCTTAAAATCTGAATTCCTTGGCGGCCGAACGTTCCTTCTTTTTCAAATAGAACTTCTGGTTCGCCCCAGCTTTGGCCTTCATCCGTAGATTTTTGAACCATGATAATCGAGGTGAATTGCATATTGTCTTTGCCTGCTTGACGGCTAAGTTGAGACGTGTAAATCAACCAGATTTCTCCATTGGGAGCGCGGAAGAATGATGGATTTTGCTCACTACGGTCTTCCCCTTTGGATACAGTTACAGGCACAGACCAAGTTTGTGTTTTGAAATCGAGTTTGGAAACTACAATGGAAATATCTCCGCTTCCTTCAAAGCTACCGGCAAACCAAGCGCACAACATTCCACCATCTTTGGTTTCAATCAAGGCTGGTGCATGAGCAGTATTGTTTCCTCCTGTGGGAATCAAGCCAAAATCGATGTTTAAAAAATCATCGTGGTACATCACGCCATTTGGCTCTGATTGGTGAACACTTGTTAATTGAGACAATCTATTCTCCTCCTATCTATTTTTTTCACATTTATTTTGAATTTTGGGCCAATCGGATGGCATAATCGATGGCATTTTCCAAGCTAGCTTCACTGGCAGTCCATTTTCCTGCTTGGTCAAAAGCAGTACCATGGTCCACAGAAGTCCGGATAATCGGTAAATTCAAAGTAATGTTTACTCCTTGGACTGCTTTCCAGTTTTGGTTTTCTTGGTCATAAACAAAACCCAATAATTTCAATGGAATATGGCCTTGATCGTGATACATTGCCACCACAATATCGTACATACCCCCATTGGCTTTTGAGAAGATGGTGTCCGCTGGCAACGAACCAAAAGCATTGATGCCTTCCGCTTTGGCGGCTTCTACCGCTGGGTTAATTTCTTCGATTTCTTCCCGGCCGAATAAGCCATTTTCCCCACAGTGAGGATTTAAGCCTGCAACCGCTACTCGTGGGTTTTCAATACCTAAATCTTTACACGCTTTATCCGCAATGCGAATCACATCTAAAACTCGTTCTTTCGTGGCCAAGTCACAGGCTTTACGCAACGGTACGTGAGTAGAAACATGAACGACACGTAGATTACCATCGGCTAACATCATGGTGTATTTATCCGTACCCGTAAAGTGAGCGTAAATTTCTGTATGTCCTTCAAAGTGATGGCCGGCTGCATTCATTGCTTCTTTGTTTAATGGATTGGTAACGGTGGCATCAATTTCTTTTGCCATCGCCAAATCAATCACTTTTTTCACATATTGGAACGCAGCATCCCCACCCACTTTAGAAACTTCACCAACTTTAAAGGTAGTCATATCTACAATGTCCATGTCGATTAAATCAATGGTGCCAAAGGTGTATTTCCCTTCGCTGGGATGTTCAATCACATTTACGTCAAGTTTCAGCTCTGGATGTTTGGCTAAATAAAAATCTAAAACACTCTTATCTCCTACTAATAATGGTTTGCAACGATCGTACAACGCTTGCTTATCAAATGCTTTAATCGAAATCTCAGGCCCAATCCCGGCAGGATCCCCCATGGTAATACCGATAATCTTTTTCATGATCTATTTCGTCCTTTCTTCCAATTATAAGATTTGCAAGTAAATATTCCGTGCGTCTTCAGGTGTTACTTCCCGCTTGTTATTCACTAATAGCCGAGTAACTTCCATCCCCGCTGCCACTAAGCCATCCAAATCTTCCGCTGGTACATTGAAGGTTTTCAAACTAGTTGGGATTTCTAAAACTTTTACGATTTCATCTAATTGACCAATCATATAAGCAGATTTTTCATCAACGGACCATTCTTTATGGCCATCTTTGATTACTCGATCATAAGCCACTGCCAATAAATCTTTAATCGCCGGTTCATTGAACTTCATAACTGGTGTTAATAAAATCGCATTGGAAACTCCATGGGCAATATGGTATTTACCACCTAATGGATAAGACAGCGCGTGAACTGCGGTGGTTCCTGAAGCCGTAATGGCAACTCCTGCATAGAAAGAACCAAGTAACATTTTGCGTTTGGCCTCTAGTGCTTCTGGGTTGGTACAAGCTTCCACCAGGTTGTTCATAATCAAATCCAAAGCTTCTAGGGCAAAAGTATTGCTGATTGGGTTAGCCTTAGCAGAAGTGAAACATTCAATAGCGTGACATAAAGCGTCAACTCCTGTAGCTGCTGCAATTGGTTTTGGCAAGTTTTGTGTCATACGCCCATCTAAGAGCACGTAGTCAGCAATCATTTCTGGATTTACAATCCCGATTTTAAGATCTTTTTCTGGTACACCCACAATCGCATTTGGTGTTGCTTCTGCTCCCGTTCCGGCAGTTGAAGGAATCATTAAGCTTGTGACTTGTTTGGTTGCTAATAATGGATTATCTAATAGATCTTTTACGCTGTATTCATCTGTTGCTAAAATCGATGCTAATTTGGCGACATCCATTACCGAACCGCCACCGACCGCGATTATGAAGTCCGCATTTTCTTTTTTGAAAGTATCGATTACCCCTTGAGCTTCATGATAGTTTGGTTCTGCAGGAATATCAGAAAGAATCGTGTAATCAATACCTGCCTTTTCAATGATTTGAATTGGCAAATCAACTAAACTTAAATCAAGTAGACCTTTATCCGTGAAAATCACGATTTTTTTGATTCCTTGGCTGATGATGCTCTCCAATTGTTCAATGGCATGTTCGCCAGCTCGAATATCCTTAGGCATTTTCAAATTGTAATCTGTTAACATGTAACTTCCTCCTTAATTTCATACCATACTAATTTCTTCAAATAACGTTTCTTCCCCAAAGCCACCTGATTTTGTGATCACTTGCATTTCTCGATTGTTCCACTCAATTGCCGATAATACCACGCCAGGGCTAATTTCTACCATAGGCTTTATCCCCGTAATTCCTAATACATTCATCGATTGAAACAACGTATCCCCACCAGTAAATAAAAAAGTATTGCTTTGGTGTTGTTGCCATAATGCCTCGGTTAACTTACCAAGAGACTCCCCGATGCGGAAACGACACTCTGTAGCGGTCAGTTTTTTTTCTTTCCGCAAAGTTTCGATTTCCTTTGTGGTTTGATCACTAAATGTTTCAAAAACTAACAATGGTTGCCGATCCATCAACTCTAAATAACGGTTAATTTCCGCTTGTCCGGATTGCGTTTTCCAATAGTTAGCTTCCAAAAGTTGAAAAGCAGATAATGAAATCCGCGGATAATTCTTTTGTTCCACATATTCGATTTGCTTTTTAGTAATCGGATTAACACTGCCACAAACTACTACCACAGGCTTTTTCAACTGATAACTGATTGTTTTTGGTTGAGGAAATAATTGTTTCGCTAATACCTTGGCAAAACCAGCACAGCCAACAGTAACCTGTAATAAGTTGCGCTCTTTTAAGAGTTTCCCTTGAGCAACTAAAGTTTCCTCTTTTTGAGCATCAAAAACGCAAACACCTTTTGCATTTTGAGGCAGATTACTATCTGTAATTAAGGTTGCCTGAATCCCCGCTTCATTTTTCAAACGGGTAAGCACATTGCTTTCTTTCACAGGTTCATAGGGATCATCACCAAAGATACTCTCTGAAGCTAAGACGCCATCGATATACAGCTGGCCTTCTTGTAAAATTCGATTCATCTCTGGATAAGCTGGCAAGAAAGGGATGATTTCTTGATCACATGTCTCAAGAATAGCCTTAATCTCAGCACTAATATTTCCTCGTAAAGCTGAATCCACTTTTTTGTATATATGAGAGATTCCGGCGGCTTTTGCCTCTACCAGAATTTTTTTTGTTTTCTCGTAAGCCTTATCAAAACTCAAATGACGACTTTCACTATTTAAAACTAGCACTTGAATTTCTTCTGCTACTTTCAAATAGTCAACTTCTATTTCCGTGGAAACTAAAGTTGGAATTCCTTGGCTAGAGAATTGCACCCCGGTGTCTAATGCTCCGGTAAAATCATCGGCAATAACTAACAGCTTTAACATTTATTCACCACCTCGTACTTCATGAGTTGATTATAGGTCGAAAAATGAAACGATTACATTCTACAAAGAGATTAAAACGTTTATTTTAGAAACGTTTTTAAAAATATCTAGCATTATCGAATGAACAGTTCTATAATCGTTCATATATAGAACGATTAGATGAATTTTGGAGGTAAAACGATGGTAGCAGTTAAACTTTTAGGAATTGCACCTTATGAAGAATTAAATCAATCCATGCATATCATTGGGACTCAATACCAGGATGTGGAAACAACAGTTTATACTGCAGACTTAGAAGAAGGACAAAAACTAGCCATCAGTCTTGCAACTGAAGGTTATGATGCGATTATTTCTCGGGGAGGCACGGCAAAGTTAATTCAACGAGCAGTTTCGCTACCGGTAATTGACGTTTCCCTGTCTATGTATGATATTTTGAGCGCGATTCGCCTAGCAGAAAATTATACGAAAAACTTTGCTATCGTAGGCTATCCGAGTATTACGGAAAAAGCCCACCTCCTCTGTGATCTCTTGGGCTACAATATTGAAATTCATACAATTGACGAAGATATTGACGCAGAAGAAGTATTAGATTCTTTGGCTCAAAAAAACTATGAACTGATTTTATGCGATGCCATTACCAATCGAATTGCCCTATTGAAATCCCTTAATACGATTTTGATTACTTCCGGATTTGAGAGCATCAAGAACGCTTATCAGGAAGCTTTGACCATTGTAAAACACGTAAATCAGGAAAAAAGAAAAAGAGCGATTTTAGAACAAGGACTTCTAAGCCAAGAACAAGACTTCCTAATTTTCGATGCTTCATATCAGATTCAATTTACCAATTTAACAACAGAGTTTGCCCAAGAAATCCTGACTTATCTGGAGAATAAACCTAAAAAAGAAGCACAACAGTACTACTCTTCCACTAAAGAACAATTTTTCACCTTAACTACGAAGGAATTCACTGTTGGAAGTGACGATACTTATTCCAGTTGCTTTGTCAAAGAGCACCAGGCTCCTATTACCCGTAATAAACAAGACGTCTATTATCAGAGGAAAGCCGAAGTTGCAGAAAAATTTTCTGCCAAGCTGCTCTTTACCCAGTTCATCCCGGAAAGTATCAATCAAGAAGTTAAAAAAAATAATGACTACTATCAAACTTATCTGGTCTTTGGAGAAAGTGGTACAGCTAAGAAAAACATTGCTTATCGCATTTTTCTGGATCAAAAACAGGATCAAAACTTTTTAATTACGATTAATTGTAAGCTAGCTACGGATAAACTTTGGAAATTTTTAGTAAATGCTTCAAATGGTCCTTTTGTGGATGTTCACAATACGATTTTTTTTGAGAATGTGGAACAACTGAGCTTAAAAGACATTGAGCGCTTAATTTCATTAATTAAGAGTACAAATGTGACAAAACAAAATCATTTAATTTTTACTTATGATGGCAATAAATCCGATGATCAAACAAAATTTGACCGTCTGATTAGTCAGTTAAACAGCGCCAATCTATACGCACCTTCCATTCGGGAACGGAAAAACGAACTGAGCATTATCACTACTTTGATTCTGAACAAAATGAATATTGAGTGTAATAAAGAAATCATCGGCTTTGAACCAAAAGCATTGGAAACTTTTCTCGCTTTTGATTGGCCGGGAAATCTGAACCAGTTGCAATACTGCATTAAAGAATTGGTCGTTAATGCCAGCACCCACTATATTTCGGAGCATCAAGTGGTTGAATTGCTAAATAAAGAGCGATTGATTCAAAGTTTTGCCCATATGAATATGACTAATTTCACAGCCAAAAATAGCCTCCATCAGCCGACACTTTTTGATTACACCAAGGAAATTATTTTAAACGTCTTGGAGCAAAACAATGGCAATCAAACTAGGACAGCTAACCAACTGGCGATTAGTCGCACCACATTATGGCGTTATTTGAAAAATACGGAGTGAGAAAAAAAGAGTGAACTGATGGTCTCAGTCCACTCTTTTTCCCTACTACTTAAAGTTTATTGTTTATTCTATTCAACAATCCCCAACTCAATCATACTGTCAGTGGTGGCCAGAATCGACGCTTCAGCCGAACGGGGTTGCCACCCCAGAAGTTTTTTGGCTTGAGCATTGCTACAAGCCGTATTTTGTCCAATAAATGTTGCGGGCATCCGCCAAGCTTTGACAAAAACTGCTAATGCTTTGACAATAAATCCGGGAACTTCTCGTGTCGAAACTTTGGCTGCTTTTTGGCCTAGGTTTTGTTTCAAGATTAACGCTACTTCTTTAAAAGAAAGATTTTCTCCAGACGTAGCAATAAACCGTTGCCCCTTTGCTTTTGGATTTTTCATAGCAAGCAGATGCAAGTCAGCAACATCCCGAACATCCACATAATCAAAACTCACCTTTAGTAATAAAGGCATTTTCCCTGAAAGCATCTCTTTGACCGAAGTATTCGAATGAGAGAAGTCTTTTCCTAAAATGGGTCCCATCACGGCTACAGGATTCACTGTTGCCAACTCCATTCCTTCTTTTTTGGCATAATCCCAAGCAGCTAACTCTGCCATTGTTTTTGAGCGTTGATAAGCATCGATGTTTCCTGATAAATTGGTCCAATCTTTTTCAGTAAACACTTGGGGATGGTTTTTATGGCCGGCGATGACAGCACCAGATGCTGAGGTTAAAACAACTCTTTTGACTCCTGCTTTTTTTGCAGCGGTCATAACTCGGATCACACCATCCACCGCCATTTTCACCATAGCTGCACCATCATCTGGCCGTGTTACCGGTGTGGGTGAGGCTACGTGAATAACGTAAGTAGCGCCAGATGCCGCCTCTAACCAATGATCATCACTGGTTAAGTCTGCCTGAACAAATTCTAGATCCCCAAGGTTTTTCACTCCTCCTTGAGTCAACATCGCTTTTACTTCTTTTTGACGGGACATAGTTCGCAGTGTCGTTCTCACCCGATACCCCTGATTAAGCAATTGTAAAATAATATGGACTGCGATAAAACCAGTTCCCCCAGTGACTAAAACTAATTCTTTTTTCATATCATGATCTCCTTTTCTTAACGTGCTGAAACGGTAACTATTGAATTAAGATACTTGCGGTTTTCGATTTCATCCACTAAAGCCGTAGCATAATCGTGATAGCTGATTTCTGATTTTCCTTTTTGACTATAGAGGGCCACATTCGTTCCGGTCTGATAACGACCCGTTCTTGCGCCATTAGGGACAAAATGAATTGGCGGTGCCATGTAAGTCCACTCAAATCCTTGACTGTCTTTTAAAAGCTCATAGGACTGTTCGCTAATTTTTGAGCGTTTTTTAACTAGCCAGATTCTGTCGTAAACTTTCTTTTTTCGATGATTATCCAGATAAAGAAAACCGCCTGAGCCGACAATAATCAAGCGCTTATTCGTATCCTTTAGCAAAGCTTGAAAATGTCTTACAATTTGGAGGTGTTTTGTTTGTTCCCCAAGATTTGCACCAAAAGCACTTATAACAACATCTAAAGGTGCAAGATCTTCTTTTGTAATTGCTAAAATGTCTCGCTTAATGAAGGGGACATCGTTGTTTAGTTTCTCTGGACTTCTCACGATTGCCAAAGTTTCAAAGCCACGCTCTTTTAATTCATTCAAGATTACTTGGCCCGCTTTTCCTGTAGCGCCAATCACACCAATTCTCATTGTTTAGTCTCTCCTTCTATGTAATTTATTACGTTACACTTGCAACGTTTGTGTGCTTATCATATAGTTAGAGGTATAAAATTTCAATCATCTAGCTATCATCTGTGACAGAAAGAAGGAACTGTAATGTCAGCGACGAATCATGCGCAAAAAATCAAACAAGATTCAAAAGACTACTTAACAACGGCTCTTTTCCAACTATTGCAAACAAAATGTCTAAATGAAATTAAGATTACTGATTTAGTAAAAAGAGCTGGTGTCAGTCGCATGGCTTTTTACCGCAATTATGAAACAATTGACGATATTTTGAATGAATATTTTGAACCTAAAATCCAAAGTTTGTTTGACGCAGTGATATTACAGATACCCACCAGACAAAAGTTGCAAGAGTTAGAACACTTCTTTAACGAGTTTTCTTCTGAGCTAACCCTTGCCGTCAAAAGAGAATACGAATTCATCATTCAACGGATTTTTAATAAGCACATGACCAGGTTCTATTTTGATGAAGCACCGAAACGCTGGCCCACCATTAAAGAAAATGAGCTAGTTTATTGGACGCATTTCATAAGTGCTGGCATTTATGCCATTTGGAAAGAATGGTTTTTAGATATGGACCGCAGCACGTTAGTAGAAGTCCATGACTTGATTAACAAATTCCAAAACGGTACGGCCCTGCTTTTACTACCAGAGAAAAAGACTGAAAAATAATCTGCAACACCATCAAGACACTGTCCTTGAATTAAATTTTGCCCATTGAAAGGAGCACTTATGAACCAATTTCATCTATTCCAAATCCCGCCAAAGCAAAAAAGTTTTTCAACTAAAGAAGTCATGGAAATTACAGGCTTTACGAAAGAAGCTCTGCGTTATTATGAAAAGCTTGCAATCCTAGGCCCGATTGCCCGGAATCAAGCCAACTATCGCCAATACAATACGGCTAATTTGCAACGACTTCAAATGGTCAAAGTCTTTCAATATCTAGCTATGGATTTGTCAATGCTGAAAGATCTTTCCGAAAGCGATTCTTTAGAAAAACATCTGGAAGTTTTACGGAGCTACCAGAGGACAGTTCATGAGCAAATGACCCAACTTCAAGAGATTGACCACTTTATCGAAAATAAAATCGATTACCTCATAAACAATCATTCAAAAAATTAAACAAAACGCTTGCTATGTTGTTGACCCCATAGTTTATCCTATGGTTAAACTTGAAAGAAGGTCAATAATATGAAAACAATCGCCATTCATCAATTTGGGTCAGCCCAGGAATTACAAGCTACAGAAATTGAACAAGCTCCCTTAAAAGCTAATGAAGTCCTAGTCACAAACCATGCCTTTAGCATTAACCCCATGGACATCGCCGGACGCATGGGTATGCTTGACAAACCGTTTAATGAGCTCTGGTCTTTTCCCATCGTTTTAGGTTGGGACTTTGCTGGGACGATTGCCGCTGTGGGTGATGCCGTGGCAGATTATCAAGTTGGGGACAAAGTCTTCGGCAACGCGCCAACTGTCCGCCCGGGAAACAATGGGACTTACAGTGAGTTCGTAATCACTACACCGGATTTAATTGCTCCCCTGCCAGAAGGTTTGAGTTTTGATGAAGCTGCCGCCCTTCCGATTGCCGGTTTGACCGCTTATTGTGCTATTGTCAAAAATCTAGCCGTCCAGCCCAAGGAAAAAATCCTAATCCAAGGTGGTGCTGGCGGTGTTGGCTTAATCGCCGTTCAAATCGCCAAAGCATTAGGCGCTTATGTAGCAACGACCGCCAGTCCCGCTAATCATACTTTGTTAAAGAAACTAGGCGTAGATCAAGTCATCGATTACAATACGGTTAATGCAGCAGATGTCTTAGCAAACTACGATGGCGTCTTTGATACCGCCGGCGATATTGCCACCGGACTAAAAGTCTTGAAAGCGGATGGCAAGTTGATCACTGTCGCGGCCCAACCCACGCCTGAACAATTACAAGATCAGCAAAAACAAGTTGCCCTCCAATTCACGAACGGAACTTCAGCGGATTTGGCTGACCTCGCCCAAATGGTTTTAGGTGGTAAAGTCAAATTACAGGTAACTAGCCTGCCATTATCCGTGGAAAACGTCCAAAAAGCCCATGAACTGGTAGAAACTCGCCATGTCAAAGGCAAAATCGTGATTCACGTAAAAGATTAACCAAATAAAAAAGCTAAGAAATGCAGGAAGATATAATCAGCATTTCTTAGTTTTTTATTATGATACAGATCTATTTTCAGGTGAATAAATCATTTGCTATAAACTGGGAACGAACTAGAATCTCCATAATTATCGATTCTTTCCATATTTTTCAATAGCTGTAAATCGTCATTTGATAAACTAAATTCAAGCTCTCCATTTGCTTTAATATGCTCTTTATTTTCTGATTTTGGTAATGGCAATAGCCCAAGATCCAAGCAATAGCGAATCGCAAGTTGTGGAACAGAAACGCCGTATTTTTCAGCAATCTCTTTGATTTTTTCGTTTTTCATTAATTCACCATGACCTACAGGTGAATAGGCTTCAACTAAGATATCATTTTGCTTACAAAAATCAATTAATTTAAATGGCGTATTGGAAATGTGAGCGAGAATTTGGTTAACCACTGGTTTGATCGTCCCGTGTTCTAAGATATTTTCGACATCATGCTGATTAAAGTTCGATAATCCAATCCCGCGAATTTTTCCAGCCTTCACGGCATCTTCTAATGCCTGCCAAGCGGCGACATTTCCTTCATCATGGTTGGCTTCTCGAAACTCAGCCCAAGGTTGGGGAGCGTGGATGATCATTAAATCAATTGTCTCTAACCCAAGTTTTTCTAGTGATTCATCAATCGATTTTGCCGCTTCCTCATAGGTTTTATGTTCCGCAGCTACTTTAGTAGTCAAAAAGATATCGGAACGGTCAATCCCCGAAGTTCGAATAGCCTCTCCAACCCCACGCTCATTGCCGTACGCTTGAGCAGTATCGATGTGTCAGTAGCCGATTTCTAACGCATCTTTAACCGATTGAACGACTGCCTCGTCATCAATCATCCATGTTCCGAAGCCTACTTTTGGAATCATCATGCCATTATTCAATGAATAGTTTTCTTGTAAAATCATAGTTTGGTCTCCTTTTTCTTAGTTCACTTCTGTGGAATATGCACTTTAATCTGCAAATATTTCTTTCGCCATGTAAAAAGCACTCCAGGCTTTCGGCCAACCAGCATAAAATGCCAGATGTGTGATCATCGCTGCGATCTCTTCTTTCGTGACCCCGTTTTCTTTAGCAATTTTTAGATGTGCCTCCAGCTGAGGAGCACCCATTGCTAAAAGTGCTGAACAAGTAATCATACTCCGGTCATGGGCAGACAGTTCGTCTTCTTTCGCCCACACTTCTCCAAAAAGTACATCATCATTTAAGGCCGCAAATTGTGGCGCAAACTCACCTAACTGTTCTCTTCCTGCTGTTTGTTTTTTCATCAGAAAATTCCTCCCTTATTTACTTAAATTTTCGTACCATTGATCATCTACAGGTTCTAACCATTCTGGCGTACCGGCAGTAATTGCAATATGTTCAAACCAACTGTCTTTAGTAGCTCCATGCCAATGTTTCACCCCATCGTGTGTGGTAATCACATCTCCTGGTTTTAAAAATTGGGCCGGCTTTCCCTCTTCTTGATACCAACCTTCTCCACCCGTTACAAGCAATAGCTGAAAGCCATCATGGTGAATATGCCAGTTATTACGACAACCTGGTTCAAACGTCACATTGGCTACGCCTACGCTAATTTTTGGATCAGAAATTAAACCTTGTAAGTAACTTTGTCCAATAAAATACTGCGCATAAGCATCATTTTTTTCTCCGATGGGAAAGATCACACCATTTTTTACTTCTTCATTCTTTGCCATTTTACATTCCTCCATGGATTTAATATTTTTTCTATTTATATACAAGCAACCAATTTTCAATTGCTACATCTGCTCGTTCAACCCGTGAACCACGAATCGGAAGTCCACTACGAATATCGGCATTGGGACACTGATTTTTAAGCTCATTCAAGCTACTGCCAAACGCACTCCCTTCATGGGTACAAAAAGGATAAATAATTAGCCCATCCGTATCAAAATCTTCTAAAAATGTTGCAATAATTCTTGGATAACTTCCCCACCAATTGGGATAACCAAGAAAGAGCGTATCGATTTTTGAACGATCGAGTTCGATTTTCTGATAGTCAACCCGTCTAGCTGCTTTTTTCTCAGATTCGGCACGTTTCACGGCTTCATCGTAACTCTCTGGATAGCGTTTCATTTCCCTTAACTGAATCAAAGGGCAGTTAAGCCGGTTGACAATTTTACGAGCCAGCACTTCTGTATTACCAATGGGAATTTTTTTGGAAACACCATCAATAAAATTTTCGCCAGCACGGGAGAAGTAGACAATCACTGGATTCAATTTGATTCCTCCTTTGCAAATAAAAATGAGTTGTACGATTGATATACTCATCGTACAACTCATGATTATTTACGTCTAATGCTTATTCTATATACCTCTATGCTCCAAAAGCATGTTTGAATCGAGCAATAAATTCTTGAACGACTGGCGTTTGAATCCGTTCTTTCCACACTAACAGACAGTTGGTTTTGACCTCTGGCTCCATAGGAATAAAGGTTGAATTTTCTAATTGCCGTTTGGACACCGCACCTTCGATCGTCAGGGCAGCGCCTACTTTGTTTTCGACTAATGAAAAAATATTAAAGATTAAGTTGAAATTGCCTACAATATTCAGTTGGTCCAACGGTTTATCACTCCAAGAAGTCAGTAATTTCTGAACCTCTATCCGACTCGAACATAATAATGGGAATCCGATAATATCTTGCGGCGTAAGTTTTTCCTTGTTTGCTATAAACATTTCATTCGAAACTAAAAATCCCCATTTTTCTTCTCTAGGCAATTTCAAAACATTTACATCCTTCAGTGTAATGGGATCTAATAAAACGGCTAAATCAAGAAGTCCCTTCTCTAATCGATCACTGATGTCATCGCTAGTCCCCGTTACAAGATTAAAACGCACATCAGGATAATCACTCACCATCTCTTCTAACATCATCGCTACAGTATCCGAATTGTCGGCCTCCACACAACCTATAACAATCGTTCCTTCTAACTGTTTTTTTCGCTTATTAGAAAAATCTTGGTCTAACTTATCACTTAGCTGAAGAATTTCCTCTGCTCTCTCTTTTAAAAACATTCCATCGGGTAACAAATAAAGCTGATTTTTTTCTCTATGAAATAATGGCATACCCACTTGTTCTTCTAATTCACGAATCTGGCGACTTAAAGTTGGTTGGGTGATATTCAATAGTTTTGCAGCTCTTGAGATATTTCCTTCTTGAGCCACCGTCCAAAAATATCGTAATTGTCGAATTTCCATAATAGTTATCATTGTCACCTCTTTGCTAGTAGTTGTCTCTAATTACAAGTATAACCTAAAAGAAGTGGAATCTATCCTTAAATTAGCTGTTACTAGAATAATCCATATCTTTTTTCTTATCTATCAAATAATTCAGAACTGCAACTATTGGTAGCTTTTCGTACTCCGAGCTTATTCATGCCTAATAAAAACAGCTACTACAACAATTGAAATAATGGTAAACGCAGCCATCAAAATCATCTCACTCTGGAATTGATTCGTAAGAGAGACAATCAAAGATAATCCAATAGGGCCGCCAATTTGGTGCATCGTATTAGTCACACCACTTGCGGCTCCTGAAAGTTCATTTGGCGCTTCGTGTACGCCAGCAGAAGTCACGGGTGCCAAGATTAATCCTTGTCCTAAGCCAAGTATTGCCATTGGTATAAAAATGGCCAACCAATAACCACTCGTAATATCAGAAAAGGCAAGGACCGTTTTTCGATGCTCGCCACTGAAACTGTCCTATTTCTTTTTCGGTATCGTTTCCTTCTAATTCCCTTCAATTTGTATCTTCATTCATTGCAAAGAAAAAAGCCAAGAACATTTTGCTCTTGGCTTCTACATTATTACTTCATTTACTATTTTTTATCTAACCCAACTAATTTCCGCTGTTTTTCATTGGCCTGATTGGCAACATATTTAATCACTGTTTTGAACTCTTTTGCAGTAGCGTTTTCCGATAAATCCGCAATACTCTTATTGTATTTCTTTACAATTTTCGTTACTTGTTCTTTCTCAGTCATGTAATTGAACCTCCAAATCTTCCCTACTATATCCTAATGGCAAGAATAATTCTAGATTATCTGCAGCATAATGAACTTCAGAAATGTTATTCATATAATCTTTTATAATAATATGAAGCAATACATCTGGATGTTTACTCTTTACTTTCGCAATATTTTCTCTTGATTTGAAAAAGTCGTTAATAAATGCCTTTTTCGGCACATGGCATCCTTCTGCCGGTTCACGTCCTTGTGTAAAATTCCAAGCGATTTTTGGGTCTTGATAAACATAGAAAATCGTCACTCGAAAATGATTTTTCAATGCCCGTGAAATATTTTTTCAGCACTTAATATAGCAAAAGTTGCATCTAGAATAAAAGAGTATCCATGATCTAAGACATATCTAAATGCCTGTTCCACCAACCAAGAAGATGCTTTTTGAAAGAGATAGAGTTTTTTCCATTATAATCAGGAAACTTGGTGCGAAAGTAATCCGCATCAATAATTACGTGATTATCATAATTCTCAGCCAATCCAATGGCAACCTCTGACTTTCCAGCGCCAGGACTCCTTGCCATAAAAACTGCGTCTCGTCCAACTTCGGGGGATTTCCCTTTGATAATATAAGAAATAAACTTATTCTTATTTGCTTTTGCATACTCTAAATAAGAATCATTAATTTCCATATTAATTATCCCCTTTCTTTCTACTTACAACAGTCCAGAATTAGAAAGAAACCAGACCGACGACCTAACACGACAATTACTTGAGCTTATTCAAAATCACCGCATTTTCCTTAATCGCTAACAAAGACACGAATAAGGAGCCTGACGATATTTACGCCCAATGACTGAAGCAATCAAACAGAAATTAAGCTGTTTTCAAACAAACCCTTATTTCTTCTTAGGTTCGTCCTCATCCATTTTCAGAACAGCCATGAAGGCTTCCTGTGGTACTTCCACAGAACCAATCTGTTTCATGCGCTTTTTCCCTTCTTTTTGTTTCTCTAGAAGCTTGCGTTTTCGGGAAATATCCCCACCGTAACATTTCGCTAAGACGTTTTTCCGCAAGGCCTTAATATCAGACCGAGCCACAATTTTTTGACCAATAGCCGCTTGGATTGGTACTTCAAATTGTTGGCGAGGGATCAACTGACGCAGTTTTTCCACGATTGCTTTCCCTCGTTCATAAGCAAAATCTCGGTGTACAATAAAGCTTAAAGCATCAACTTTTTCACTGTTTAGCAAGATATCCATCTTCACCAGCTTGCTGACGCGATAACCGGACATTTCATAGTCAAAGGAAGCATATCCTTTAGTAGAAGATTTCAGTTTATCAAAGAAGTCAAAGACGATTTCGGATAACGGAATCTCATAGACCACATTTACTCGGTAATCATCTAAGTAATCCATCGTGACGAATTCGCCCCGTTTTCTTTGGGACAATTCCATAACTGCGCCTACGTAGTCATTGGGTACCATAATTTGGGCTTTGACAAAGGGTTCTTCAACGCTTTGAATGGTCACCGGATCTGGAAAATCAGCAGGATTGTCCACCACGACCATGGAGCCGTCAGTTTTATTGACATGATAAATAACAGATGGTGCAGTAGTGATTAGTTCTAGATTGAACTCCCGCTCTAGACGTTCTTGGACCACATCCATATGCAAAAGACCTAAAAAGCCACAACGGAAACCAAAGCCTAGCGCTTGAGACGTTTCTGGTTCAAACTGCAAAGCCGCATCGTTTAATTCTAATTTTTCTAACGCTTCCCGTAAATCGTTGTAACGAGAATTGTCAATGGGATACAAGCCACAGAAGACCATGGGATTCATCTTACGGTAGCCAGGCAGGGCTTCTGCGGCAGGATTATCTGCCAATGTCACGGTATCCCCTACTCGCGTATCGGCCACCGTCTTAATCGCTGCAGTGATATAGCCTACATCCCCAACCATCAGATAGTCTCGTTGAATGGCTTTTGGTGAGAAGACGCCCACTTCAGTCACTTCAAAAGTTTTGCCGTTACTCATGAGTTGGATCTTATCTCCTGGACGAACCACGCCTTCCATTACCCGGATATTTAAGACTACGCCGCGATAACTATCGTAAATCGAGTCAAAGATCAAAGCTTTCAGTGGTGCTTCTAAATCCCCTGCTGGCGCTGGTACGTATTCCACGATTTGTTCTAAGATTTCTTGAATACCAATGCCGGCTTTGGCACTAGCTAGGACTGCTTCAGAAGCGTCAATGCCAATCACGTCTTCAATTTCTTTACGGACACGTTCTGGATCGGCTGCGGGCAAGTCAATCTTATTAATGACCGGTAAGATTTCCAGATCGTTATCTAAAGCCAAATAAACATTGGCCAGTGTTTGCGCCTCGATTCCTTGCGCTGCATCCACCACCAAAACTGCTCCTTCACAGGCAGCCAAACTACGAGAGACTTCATAGGTAAAGTCCACGTGTCCCGGGGTGTCAATTAAATGGAAGACATACTCTTCCCCATTTTTTGCAGTATAGTTTAATTCTACCGCATTGAGCTTGATGGTGATGCCTCGTTCCCGTTCCAAATCCATGGAATCAAGAAGTTGGGCTTGCATTTCCCGGGAAGAGACGGTGTGAGTCAGTTCCAAGATACGGTCCGCTAATGTGGATTTCCCATGGTCAATATGAGCAATGATGGAAAAATTACGAATCCGCTCTTGTCGTTTTTTCATTTCTTGTAAGTTCAAATTGATTCCTCATTTCCTAATGTTCAGCCTTTTTATTATACCAACGATTCCGCGGAAATTAAAGCTATTTCCATAAGGCAATGAAAAGCAGGAGCTTACTGACAATTTGTATTTCCGTAAAGCTGTCTTCGTCAATTTTTCTGAACAATGATTTTGATTATTCATCGGTTTCTTATAAAACACAAAAAAGACGGGAAATCCCGTCTAAAAATACCATCATACCAAGTCTAATTATTTTTGGCTTCACGCACTCGTATCAGCTTTTCTTATTATGCATCTTGATTAACGATAAAGGTGAATTCCGCTTCACAAACCCGTGTTTCTCCCACATAGGCTGCCGCATCTGCCGTGCCCACGGGTCCTTTCATTTTCGTGATTTCAAATTCACAGAAAAGTACATCCCCAGGGTAAACTTTTTTCAAAAACTTCACCCGATTCATGCCACCGATATATGCTCGTTTTCCTAAAAATTCAGGTGACTTTAAAATCAATACGGAACCCGCTTGAGCCAAAGTTTCCAAAATCAAAGTACCGGGCATCTGCGGGTCATCAGGAAAATAGCCTTGAAAGAAGTCTTCGTTGGCTGTCAGATTTTTTCTGGCACGAATTTTTTTACCCGGTTCCAGTGATTCCACAGCATCTATATAATAAATCGGAAAGCGATTTGGAATTAATTCCATTACATCCATTACGTTTAATTCGCTCATTTGTTTTCCTCCCTTATCACCAAGTTTGCTTGGTTTATGCTATCAAAAATAACACAAGGTGACCAGAGAATAAACTAATTTGCTTCGGCTGTGCTCAGTAATAAGTCCTGAGATGAACTAATTCACAGCTCGCTTCTTCTAAACTAACAAACTCCTCCTACTTCGAAGCCTAATCTAATTCATACTACTTTTCTTGCTTTATCAAGGTTTTCTGATATTCCTGATACAAAGCAGGCTTAACTTGTGTCGTTCCGGGAATTTGGTTTACTTGTTCTGTTTTCGCTGCTAGAGCACGAGCGTAATACCATTTTTTCCATCGTAAGAATGCCAATTGCTCGTCTAATTCTTGAATCTGTGCTTCTAACCCCTGCTCGTGTTCTGTCAAAAAATCCAGCCGATTTTTTAAAGTGCTATCACCGGTCATGCACCATTCAATAAATTGGCCGATTTCTTTTACGGGTATGGCTGATTTTTTCATACAATTAATGACTTCTAAATAGCCTAAATCATCCTCTGTAAAATATCGGCGGCCGGCAGCATTTCGTTGTACAAACGGCAATAACCCTTCCTTATCATAGTAACGCAATGTATCTGTGGTAACACCCATTTTTTCTGCAATTTCGCCAATGCGATATTTTTCCATTACTTAAACTTCCTCCTTGACTTGGAGTAAACTCCATGTTGTAGACTTAGCCTATCTTAGCAAAGAAAGTAGGAAATGAACATGCAAAAACCTTTAGTCGTCATCACAGGAGCTAGCTCCGGTTTTGGTGCCGAAATTGCAAAAATTTTTAATCACGAAAAGTATCCATTATTGCTATTAGGTCGGCGTACAGAAAAAATCGCCCAACTCCCTCTGAACTTCCAAGACGTTATGATTGAATCAGTGGATGTAACAGACTACCAACAATTCGAAAAAGCCATTCGCAAAGCCGAAGCAATCTACGGCCCGGTCGATCTTTTGGTCAATAACGCTGGCATCATGTTATTAGGAAATGTGCAAAACCAAGAACCCAATGAATGGCAGCAAATGCTAAATACCAATATCATGGGAGTCTTAAATGGCATGCAAATTGTTTTAGACCAAATGATAAAAAGAAAGCACGGAACGATTATCAATATGTCTTCTATCGCCGGTAAAAAAGCTTTCGTTAACCACGCTGCTTATGTGGCCAGCAAGTTCGGCGTCCACGGTCTCAGCGAAACCGTGCGCCAAGAGGTATCTGACAAAAATGTGCGCATCTCTTTAGTAGCTCCTGGTGCTGCGGAAACCGAGCTCTTGACACATGTTACAGATCAAAATGCTTTAACGGATTATCAGGCATGGAAAAATAGTATGGGCGGCATTACGTTAGATCCACATTATGTTGCCACAAGCGTTAAATTTATTTACGACATGCCTCAAGAGGTCAACATTCGCGAACTGGCTCTCGCTGCCACTCGTCAAGATGGCTAGCAATCTTTATCACCTATTTTAGGATTTTTGAAATCAATTTTGCCAAAGAATAGACAAATAAAAGATGCGAATCGCCTGTTGATAGGCAAGATTCGCATCTTTTTGTCTGTATTTTTTAAAGCTGCCGTTCACTTTGGTGCATTAATCATTTCAAACATCCACCAAAAGCTAGTGCTTTACCATCTGTTACTCTTCTGGTAATGCTTCATTTTGGAAAACCAATTGATTATCTAATAACGTAATCGTGACTCTGGTTTTTGGCATCACTCGTCCGGCAATGATTTCTTTTGCCAGTGGGGTTTCTACTTCCCGGGTAATGAAACGGCGCAATGGTCGAGCACCATAGGCTGGTTCATAGGCTTGTTCCGCAATCCAAGTTTGAGCATCTTCATCAATTGCCAAATAGATTTCTTGGTCTTCCAAACGCTTGGACAATTGTAAAATAATCTTTTGCACAATGCCCTTCACATCTTCTAAAGACAGCGGAGTAAAGAGAATCGTATCATCAATCCGATTTAAGAATTCCGGTTTGAAGTTTCCTCGAAGTAAAGTCATCACTTGTTCTGCTACTGCTTCCGGAATCTTACCATCAGCGGTCACACCTTCTAACAACAGTTGGGAACCAATATTAGAAGTCATAATCAAAACTGTATTCTTAAAGTCAACCACCCGACCTTTGGAATCCGTTAAGCGTCCATCGTCTAAGACTTGCAACAAGATGTTAAAGACATCGGGATGAGCTTTTTCGATTTCATCTAACAGAATAATCGTATAAGGATTTCGGCGAACCGCTTCGGTCAGCTGACCTCCTTCTTCATATCCCACATAGCCAGGAGGTGCTCCAACGAGACGGCTGACGGAATGTTTTTCCATATACTCACTCATGTCAATACGCACCATATGGTCTTCTGAGTCAAAAAGATTTTCCGCCAAAGCTTTCGCCAATTCGGTTTTCCCCACACCAGTCGGACCTAGGAATAAGAAAGACCCTAGTGGTCGATTGGGATCTTGTAAGCCAGCTCGCGCCCGAATTACCGCGTCACTGACCGCATCCACCGCTTCATCTTGGCCGATAACCCGTTGGTGAAGGGTAGTATTTAATTGCATTAATTTTTCCCGTTCACCTTCTACCAATTTGGTGACTGGAATTCCCGTCAAGCGTCCTACGACCTGAGCAATTTCATTTTCCGTGACAGACTCTTGCACCATTTTCAAATCGTCGTTTTTCGCTTTTGCTTCCAACTCTTGCAATTCCTTTTCCAATTGGGGAATTGTCCCATGACGTAAAACCGCGGCCCGTTCCAAATCGTAGTTGTTTTCGGCATCTTCTAGTTCATGACGTGCTTTGTCGATTTCCGCCCGCTTCGTAGACAAACTGTTGACTTCTTCTTTTTCTGTTTCCCACTGCATCTTCAATGCATTGGCTTCTTCTCTAAGATCCGCCAACTCTTCTTGTAAACTAGCCAAACGTTTTTTCGAAGCATCGTCACTTTCTTTTTTCAAAGCAGCTTCCTCAATTTCCAACTGCATCAAACGACGAGTCACTTGGTCTAACTCGGTAGGCATGGAATTCATTTCCACTCGTATCGTGGCTGAAGCTTCATCGATTAAGTCAATGGCTTTATCCGGCAAGAAACGATCGGTAATGTAACGATCCGATAAAGTCGCTGCCGCTACCAAGGCATTGTCGTGAATATTAACGCCATGGTGAATTTCAAAACGCTCTTTTAAGCCCCGCAAAATGGAAATCGTATCTTCCACAGTTGGTTCTTTCACCAAAACTTTTTGGAAGCGCCGTTCTAAGGCTTTGTCTTTTTCCATATATTGCCGGTATTCATCTAAAGTGGTAGCCCCGATTGTATGAAGTTCACCCCGAGCGAGCATTGGTTTTAATAAATTGCCCGCATCCATAGATCCTTCTGTTTTGCCGGCGCCGACGATATTGTGAATTTCATCAATAAAGAGAATAATTTGACCATCGGCTTTTTTGACTTCTTGTAATACGCCCTTTAGCCGTTCTTCAAATTCCCCTCTAAATTTCGCACCAGCGATTAAAGCGCCCATATCCAAAGAGAAAATCGTCTTATCCTTGAGATTTTCTGGCACATCTTTTCGCACAATTCGTTGGGCTAATCCTTCTACAATGGCGGTTTTCCCTACACCGGGTTCACCGATTAATACCGGATTGTTCTTGGTTTTTCGTGATAAAATCCGAATGACATCTCGAATTTCTTCATCTCGCCCGATAATCGGATCCATTTTGCCATTTTTAACTTGTTGCACTAAATCGACCCCATATTTTTCTAGGGCTTTGTATTGTTCCTCTTGATTTTGTGAGGTCACACGCTCTCCTCCTCGCATCTCCACGATATTTTTGCGGATTTCTTTTTCATTTAACCCATTTTTAAGCAAGTACTTGGTTAAAGAATAGTTTTTCAATTTCATTAATGCCAGAATCACCACTTCCGTTGACAAGAATTCATCTTGAAATTCTTGGCGAATGGTGTCGGCTTCTTGTAATAAGTGATACAAATTTTGACTCATGGACTGGCCATAGTTTACATTTGATCCTTCAATTGCCGGATACTCATCCAGTCCTTGATCAATTTGGTGTTCAAAGGCTTCCACATCTAAACCAGCATCTTGGTAAAAATTACGACCAAAATGATTAGGCTGCATAAAAATTTTCCAAAGATGTAGAATGTCAATTTCCTGATGGTGACGGGTAATTGCGATTTGCTGAGCTTCGGCAATCGCCTCTTGTAAGGTGGTTGTCATTTTCTCAATATTCATCGACGCATCGTCTCCTTTATTTACAAATTCACTGGGAAAATAGCTGTATGATTAACTTTTTTATCCCCAATGATTATTTTACGCCTTTAGTCAAAATTGGTCAAACATTTGCATCTGTTTTTTGCAAAAAAATAGCAGAACGAAACGATTCATTCTCTGTGCAAAATGCAACAAAAAAAAACGGAAATTCCTTGGTCTTTCACAAGAAGTTTCCGTTTTTTGCCCACAATATCAGGGAAATTATTCACTTAGGAAAATGAAATAAGGCACAATCAACCTTTCTCACTCGATTCATTATTTTCCGATTTAATTTCTTTGATTTCGGTCTGAATCGTCTGCTGTTTATCAAATAAAAAATACACCAAGCCAATGATAAAAGGCCACATATAACTGGCAAAACGATAAAGCAACATCGCACTTACCGCATCTACGGTTCCCACCAAAGGACGGAATAATAACAAAAAAACAAATTCAAAGGAACCAATTCCCGCTGGAGTAGGAATAGAGCCTGCCAAAATCACAGAAAAACAGATCAAACCAAAACACTGGAAAAAATTGAGCTCTGGATGATTTTGCACCAAAACCAAATAAGGAATGGTGAACCAAAAGACTAATTTAAAAAGATTCACCAAGTAAATGCGAAAAATCAGCGGCCGTTCCTTTAAAATACTATCCATTGCTTCTCGTAAGGAATAGACTTGCAAATTAATCCGGTCCACTCCATCTCTTAATTTGCGGGAACGCAAAAAACGGTGAGATAGTTTCACAAACCAGACTTGCACTCGCAAGCTTAAGGTTAAAGCTAGGAGCACTACAATAACGCCTAGAGTCGCCACAATTCCGTATAAAATCAAGCCAATTAAATGAGGGACAGTTGAAGAAAAGAAAAGCTGAAACAAAAGACTGATAAAAGCCCATGTCAAAAGAGCCACCTTGTACATCACCAAGTGTAATGCCGTAACGCCCACACCTTGAGAGATTCGCAAGCCTTTTTTATGGTAAAAATTCACCTCAGAAATCATTGTACCTGCCCCAAAGGTAATCAAGCGGTAAAAAGCAGAATAGCACATGGCCATAGCACCGTCAAAAACCGTGATTTCCTTTACAAAAGATGTGGCCATTAAGCGAATATTTTCACCTTCCACCACAATATACAGTGTCCCTAAAAGAATGACGCCTAATAAAATCAAAGGAGGCGTTTCAATTAATTGCCAAATAATATCTTTCAAATTGTTTTTCAATAAATAAATTAAAATCCCGAAAATCACCAAAATTAGGCCAATATTCAAGATTAGCTTATGCTTTGAATTTTTTTTCATCCCAATACTCCCACCATCAAAGCAATCGCCTTGACTTTCCTAACGTAAATAAAACAATAGAAACAAAGCTATCCCAATTCCAATCAAAAAACATAGAGTAAAATAATATTTTTGAGTTTTATGATGAAAAATTCTCTGACCCAACAAGCCACCGATTCCCCCACCGGCTAGACCTAAAATTAGCAACGTTTTTTCTGATATGCGCCAACTATTCATCTTTGCTTTTAGCTTGTCCAATCCCATTAGTGCAAACAAACTGACATTGGCCAAAACAAGGTACACCTGGATTAAATGATTCTTTAAAAAATCAAACATGGCGTTTCCTCCATTCATCTTTTAAGGATACCTTAAGGCCTGCAGTCCGTAAAGTATTAAGAAAAAGTTTCAATAAAAGTCCCGAAAAAAGTCAAAAATAAGTCGCGCCTGTTTTGCAAGGAAAAGAATCTCTAATAAGAATTGTAGACCCGACACCTATTGATGGTTTGATTCATTGATTTGTCTCTAGATTTGAATAGTCGGTTAACTATTTCCATTCGTAGTTTCCTTTCATAGATTTAGGGGACAAAAAAACACAGAGAGCAAATCAATGCCCTCTATGTTTCTCACGACGTTTCTTTTGTCGGAGTTCAAATCGTTTCTGCTTTTCAGCTTCTCGTTGTTCACGACTGCTTTTTTTGCGTTTCAATTTTCGCTCTTCCTGTTGAAGTTTCAGCGCTTGTTGAGCTTTCGTACCAATACCAACCTCAGAGGCTTGCTTCTTAGCCAATTTCTGTAAACGTTTGGGATTGATTTTTCTATCACTAACCACTTCATCTTCAATTGCTAAGCTGAATTTCAAGTGATGGTATTGGGTCAAAATAAAGTCGTAAACCTCATAATCTTTTGGTTCTTTCCCAAAGGTTACTTTGGCCACCTCAATCTTGTCATCATACCTTCTCTCAAAAATACCAGCCCAAAATGGGTTTTCGAACAACACCGTCAATGTTGCACTTATTTTCTCCACGGCAATCCCTCCTTTGTTTTGAATCAGAAGAAGGGACAACCAAGGAGGCAGGTTACTGACGACTACTGTCGCTCCCGGACTACCTACCGGGACGTGTTTTTATCTTCTGTATATGATTTTATCACAAATTCGCTCATGAAAGTGTACAATCGCAAAATTAACAACTCGCTATCATCATAAACACTAGACTTGAAACCTTGTTCGTAATACGACTCGTGTTGGCTCGTTATCACTCACCTTACACAGCATTCTCGTAAAACCTCCACCGGTAAAAGCAATAATTTTCATCCTATATAATCGCTGGATTTACTGTATAGGTGTCAAGCAGTATTGGACTTTCACCATCAAGCGTGCGGCACACTAAAAAACGTCGCCGTCCTCTATCAGGACAGCGACGTAGCAAACTAAAGATTAATCTACTACATTTAATTCTGCAATTTTCACAATTACATCAGTGGCTTGTTCCATCGCTTGTAAAGAAACAAATTCAAAGCGACCGTGCATGTTTTCCCCACCGGCAAAAATATTTGGTGTAGGCAAGCCCATATAAGATAATTTTGAGCCATCTGTACCGCCCCGAACAGGTTCAATCGCTGGAGAGATCCCTAACGAAACCATGGCATTTTTCGCCAATTCCACAATGCTCATGTCTTTTTCAATAACTTCTTTCATATTGTAGTATTGATCGCTCATGTCTACTTTTACTCGTGGTTGTTCAAATGATTCATTCAATTGATCTGCTACAGCTTGGATTTTAGCTTTTCGTTCTTCGAAAATTTGACGATCGTGATCTCGGATGATATAGGTCATTTTTGCTTC
The DNA here is from genome assembly GCF_040925905.1 of Enterococcus sp. 2201sp1_2201st1_C11_2201SCRN_220225. Classification (NCBI taxonomy): domain Bacteria; kingdom Bacillati; phylum Bacillota; class Bacilli; order Lactobacillales; family Enterococcaceae; genus Enterococcus; species Enterococcus sp. 2201sp1_2201st1_C11_2201SCRN_220225. The sequence goes on along the minus strand of NZ_JBCOJC010000001.1, from coordinate 104,119 downwards.
ATCTGGTGTTCCTTCAATGGCTAATAAGTGATAGAACCCTTCTCGACCATCCGTTTTTTCCGGAACTTCATCTTGTGGTAAAGCATTTTGAAAATCAATCGCTAACTGAATCGCGTTGATCATCGTATTTTTAGCGGTCCCTGGGTGAACATTTTTCCCTTCAATGGTAATTTCTGCTTGGGCTGCATTGAAAGTTTCAAATTGTAATTCCCCTACTGGTCCACCATCCATAGTATAAGCAAAGTCAGCACCAAATTGAGCTACATCAAATTTATCAGCCCCAGTGCCAATTTCTTCATCAGGACCAAAGGCAATTTTGATTTCACCATGTTTAATTTCTGGGTTTTTAATCATGATTTCCATCGCTGTCATGATTTCTGCAATCCCAGATTTATCATCCGCTCCCAGTAATGTCGTACCATCTGTGGTAATCAATGTTTGACCTACATAGTTTTTCAAATTCGGAAAGTCTGTTGTATTTAATGTATACTTGCCTGCTTTGTCCAACTGAATAGTCGAAGCGCCATCGTAGTTTTCAATGATTTGTGGGTTTACATTTTCTGCATTGAAATCCGCCGTATCCATATGGGAAATAAAGCCAATGGTGCGCACGTCTTTGTCAGTATTACTAGGCAACGTCCCCATAACAAAGCCATTCTCTTCATTATAAATGACATCCACAAGGCCTAATTCTTTCATTTCTTGTTCCAACTCGTGGGCAAAAGCCACTTGAGTTGGTGTGGATGGTGTGCTAGAGCTAGTTGCATCTGAGCGAGTTTCTGTTTTGACATACTTTAAAAAGCGGGGTAATAAATTTTCATACATGATGATTCCTCCTATTTATATTGAAAGGGATTGGTATTCGTTGTGGAAGGGATAATCTCCACATCCCAATTCAATTCTTTCTTCCACGCTTTCATCTTTTCGACAAAGCGAGGAATGCATACACGTTCAATGTTATGCCCTGGATCGATAACCGTCAAGCCATGCGCTTGCATATCGTGGGCAGTGTGGTAGCTTACATCGCCAGTAAGGTAGACATCAGCACCTTTTACTAGCGCATCTGGATAAAAACCAGCTCCACTTCCCCCACAAATGGCAATTTTTTGAATTAATGGATTCTCAGCACCTACTGGTTGCACCAATCGCAATCCCTCCAATTCAAAGACCTTTTTTACCTTTTCTACAAAATCATCTAAAAACTGCGGTTCAGAAAGACTTCCCACTCGGCCTAGACCATATGTCACCGGATGATTATCCAATGACAACAAGTCATAGGCTGGCTCTTCATAAGGATGATTTGCAAACATAGCTGCTAAAACTTCTTGTTCTTGAAATTCTCGGTACAAAACTTCCACTCGGGCTTCTTCTACCACTTCTGCTTGATCACTCTTCCCAATAGCTGGCTGTGCTTCAGCAGTGGGTGTAAAGCGTCCTTCTCCATGGGAAGTAAAGGAAGTATGGTGATAGTTTCCTTGCTGACCAGCTCCTGCATCGCCTAATGCCTGACGTAATTTTTCTGCATTATCTTTTGGAACATAGACGACTAATTTTTTCAATTTCTCCACATGGGTGCGGGTCAAATAACCCGAAACTCCCACATCAAGCATCTCACAAAACCAATCATTTAACCCATCCCAAATAATGTCCATATTCGTATGAGCGGCATAGACTGCAATATCATTTTTCACTAACTCCATATACATCTGGTTTTGGGGATCGTCACTAGTCAACCGTTTAATTGGTCGAAAAATCGGTGGATGTTTGGCGATTAATAGGTCAATATTCTTTGCCTTCGCTTCTTCCACCACTTCTGGTCGTACATCTAAAGTCATCATGATTTTCTGAATCGGTTTATCCAAGGTACCAATGTGCAATCCCACTGGATCTCCTTCTTCTGCCATCCACAAAGGACAGTATTCTTCAAAACGACGAATAAATTCTCTGCCATTGATTGCCATCGCTATGGTTCCTCCTTTCGTTTTATTTTCCTAAAATAGCCTCAATTCGGGCCAGTTCCGCAGTTAACGTGCTGACTTTTTCTTCTTGAGGAGAAGAAGCTTGTTGCAATTGCAGCAAGACTCGACGAATTTGCTCAGCTTCATGGCGCCATTTTTTGATGAATTCAGGACTTTGTGCTTTCATCAAGAAGGGACCGAAAAATAGTTCTTCTTCACTATAACGGACACCGTCAGCATTTTTCACTGGTTCTGCCACAATAATTTCATACAATTTCCCGTTTTCTTCTAAAATATGTTCTTTTTCAATTTGGTACCCATTTTCCATTAACCAACGGCGGACTTGAGGTTCTGCCACATTTGGCTGCAAGACTAAGCGCTCCGTGCCTGTTAACTGCTTGTTTACTTTACCGGCTTCCAAAATACTGGCTATCAAGGTTCCGCCCATGCCGGCAATAGTCACCGTATCAATCTGATCACTAGTTTTTACTGCGGCCAGTCCATCGGCTAAGCGCACCACGATTTTCTCGTCTAAGCCATTTTTGGCTACTTGATTTTTGGCTGATTCAAAAGGGCCTTTTACCACTTCTCCCGCCACAGCATATTCCAATTTACCCGCCAACATTAACGCTACTGGCAAATAAGCATGATCCGAGCCAATATCAGCTAAGCGAGCACCTACTGGGACTTCTTGTCCCACTAAGGATAGGCGCTTTGATAAAACCTGTTCGTTCATTGATTTACTCCTTTACACAATGAAAGAGGCAAGGACGAATCCCGACCTCTTTTTTCTTATTTCTCGATTAACGTAAGCTCTTCGATGACTTTTCCGGGAATCTGAGGTGGCAAAGACATGGTCATAATCGCCGGCTCTTTTAATTTTACTTGTAGGAGCGCGCCTTCTTTTGCTTCTTTAACAATTTCATTTCCTTGTTCAAAAGTGGTATTCAAAATCACACCATTGTTAAAAGCTGAGTTTTCAACTGATTCAACCTGACTGAGAAAAAGCCGATAGCCCTGCTCTTCTTTGACAATTTTATCAATTGTAGCAGTAAAAATCATTATCTCGCCTCTTTCTTTAAACTAGCTAGGATTGCGTAAGTTCGGTCCTTGTAAAACCAACTCTTTCGCTAAATAACGAATTCGCTCCATAATGCGTTTCGCTTTTAATGGTTCATCCCCATCACGGGTTAAAGTCAAAAATTTCTCCAAACTTTCCATGGTCATATTAGAAGTGAAGAAAGTCGGCAGTTCTTCTTGCATACGATACTGCAAAATCACTCCGAAAACTTCATCTCGCGTCCAAGAAGTAATCGCATCTGCACCTACATCATCTAAAACCAAAATCGGCGCTTTTTTAATTGGTTCAATTTTTTCATTCACACTATTATCGGCAATGCCTCGTTTCACATTGTAAGAAAAAGTTGGATAGTGGACTAACATGGTTTGAAACCCACGTTGGGCCAGTTCATTGGCCATAGCTCCTAATAAGTAAGTCTTGCCACGGCCCACATCACCGGCTAAATACAAACCTTTATGAAAGTTTTGAGGATCTGCAGCATAGTCTTTAACAAACTGCAAAATTTGCAAAATAATTTGGGTTCGCTCCGGAGTACGGTGCACCGTTTTCATCATGGCATTTCGCACATCTTTGGGGATATCGTAAGTCTGAATCCGTTGACGAATTTCTTCTTGTTCTCGTTTTTTCAACAGTTCATCCGTGGGTACATAGGCTACGTCTACATAATGATAATTCAAAGTCAACTGAGGTTCGTAGCCTGGAGCCAGCATGGTGGCGTCTTGTACTTGGAATTTGCGTTTTTCTTTAACAAATTCATAGAGCTTAGAATAACTGCGCACAATGTCTTCATCAGTCAAGCGATCCGCATTCTTTTCCAGAAAAGCTTGCACGTCGGAATCCGCTAAGACTGCTGCCATCATCTCTTCATAACGCTCTTGATAGTTACCGTGGTTCATAATCTTTTGCAAGTTTTTACCCACGTCTTCCATTTTCTTCACCTTCTTCCTGATAGAATTCTTTCAATTGGCGATCCAATTCTGCTTCTAGGGCTGGATCTGCCGGAGTCACATCGTATTTCGTCCAATCTTCCAAGGTTTCTTTTTTCTGAGGACGATTGTTGTAGCGAGTATTTTGTTTACTTTGTTTTTGCTCTTTTTGTTCCTTTTGCTCTTGTTTACGCTGGCGCACATAAGCTATGGCGTCAATAGCCGTGACAATTTGTTTTTCCGACCAGTCGGTTGCAATGGTATTGACAAAGCGCGCATTTAAATCACTTTTGTTTTGATCTACTAAAACATAGTTTAACAATTGATTGATCACTGGATTTGGCAGTGGAGATTTTTCCACCAAGTCTTTTAAGAGCCACTCTTCGTTTTTAGTTACAAAACTGCGCTTGGCTTTTTTTAACTCTTGCAGGTATTTTAAGGGTGGATAGGCTTCGGCCACTTGCACGGCTTCCCAATCCGCTTCGGAATAGCCTTGAGCTAAAAAGATATTTTTTCGACGTAAGATTTGGTCCGGCTCATCTATTGCCTCTTCCGTGTTTTTTATCGGCAGGACTTGGCTTTTTTCTTGCGCCAGTTTTTCCAGCTCTTTGAAAGACAGTTCCCCTGTTTCTAAAGAGATTGCCTCGGCCACTAAGTCGACCAAATCCATTTCTCTATAGCCATAAAACTCGTGATAAAAAGTCAACTTTTCTCGTAAGTCCGGTGTGTATAACGCAGGGTCGATGTATTTTTTCTCTCCAAAATCTTTGATGAACTGCCAATCTAAAGCGGATAAGTCCACCTTTAATTGAGCGCTATCACGTTGGTCTTGATAACCGGTAGTAAATTGCGCTACGTCTTCTCGGGCACTCTTTTGATCAAATTGACCAAAAATCTGGCTAAAACGCAGTGTGATTTCTCGGTAACCGGTTTTGGAAAAAGTTTTTGGCTCAAAGCGTTTCGCGAGTTGTTGAAATTTAAATTGTGAGACTTTGTTTAACAACAACACCGCCAAGGCTTCCTCTTGAAAAAATGCGGTAGGAGCTAAAGGTTCCAGTAACTCATAGGCATAAACTTGACCCAGTTCTTCCTCTTCTTTGACATAGACTTTTATTAATCCAATGGCCTCAAGACGCTGACGGGCGCTTAAAAAGCGGGGCAATCCCATGTCTAAGGCATTTAAGGCATCCATATGCAAAAAATCTTCTTGGCTATCTTCTGCATCCCCTAGTAACGTAAAATACAAACTAATCGCATCAGAGCCTGTAATTGGCTGATATAAATAATACAATGCCTGTTCCCCTTGACTCGTTAAAGGACGAGCCTTAAAGGGATGATAAATATCTTTAGGTTTTAATTCATTGTTCACTTCCAAGCCTGTTTCCTCAACTTCCTGATTCTTCTGGATCCTTGGCTTTCTCCACGATTTCTTGAAGCTCTTTTAGAAAGACTGACATATCTTTAAACTGACGATATACACTGGCAAAACGAATATAAGAAATTTCGTCCACGTCTTTTAAATCTTCCATCACATATTCTCCAATTAATGTGGTGGAGACTTCATTTTCGCCTAAAGAACGCACCCGGGCTTCTACATGGTCCACGATTTGTTCCATCTGTTCCATGGCTACCGGCCGTTTTTCTGCAGAACGAATCAACCCTCGAAGAATTTTTTCTCGGTTAAATTCTTCTCGCTTCCCATCTTTTTTAATCACCAGTAAGGGCGTTTCTTCCAAACGTTCAAAAGTAGTAAAGCGGAAGCCACAATTTTCACATTCTCGACGACGACGAATGGTGCGACCATCATCAGTTTGACGACTATCAATGACTCGGCTTGAATTGTGGTGACATTTCGGACAACGCATAGTTCTAGCCTCTTTTCTTTAAAGGGATCTCCTTGAATTTACAATTTATTTTCGGTAACACAACCTAGCATAATTATAACAGAAACGTTATCAAAAGTGTGCAGTGGCGCATGAAAAACCGGGACCACTCAACTTAGAAAGTCCCGGTTTACGTTATCCATTTATTTTTTCGTGATTTTTTGTGAATCCTTGTTGATCAAGCCAGGATTGTACTTGCTCTTTTGTTTTATCAATGGTGCCTTGATTGTCAAAAAGAATATCGGCTCTTTGCCGTTTTTCTTCGATGGATAGCTGACTGTCCATGCGTTTTTTTGCTTCTGCTGGAGTCAAATGATCCCGCTCCATTAAGCGCTTTTGTTGCAATTCTTCTGGAATGTACACCACTGCCACTTGATCCATATATTGGCCGTAATCCGCTTCATAAAGTAAAGGAATATCCGCAATGACCAGTGGCGCAGTCTTACTAGCTTCCTTGATTTGATCCGTAATCTCCTTGCGCAAATAACCATCTAAAATTTGATCCATTTGCTGACGTTTTTTTGCATCGCCAAAAACAATCTCGCCTAATTTCTTGCGGTCTAACTGTCCTTCTTTACGAATCTCCAAACCAAACGCCTTAGTTAAATCCGTTAAAGCAGGCATTTTCGGTTCCACAATCGCTCTGGCAATTTGATCACCGTCCACTACTGGAAAACCTTGTGCTTTAAAAAAATTGACCACCGTGCTTTTTCCGGTGGCAATTCCCCCAGTAACGCCTAAAACAAAAGCCATTATCGCGCCCCCTTTTTAACCAGTCGCCCATTTCCTTGGTGTAGTTTTTGACAAGTAGGACAAAAATGAGTGCCTCGTTGTGCCACTTTAATTTTTTCAATTGGTGTGCCACATCTTGGACAAGGTTTCCCCGTCTGACTGTATACATTCAATGAAAGCTGAAATTTCCCGGCTTCTCCTAAAGCATTTAGATACGTACGAATCGTAGTACCCCCAGCTGCCACCGCTCTCTTTAAAACATCAATGATTGCCAGACGTAATCTGCTAATTTCTTGATCCGTTAACGTGTTAGCCAGTTGTTCTGGATGAATTTTCGCCTGCCACAACGCCTCATCCACATAAATATTCCCCAAACCAGTCACCAAGTGCTGATCCAGTAATAAAGGCTTAATTGCTTTGTGAGATTTTAATAGGCCTACTTTAAATTCCTTCAAAGTAAAGGCTTCTAGCGTAGGCTCTGGACCTAAACGGGCGATTCCTTTGTAATCACCTGCCGTCCCTTTTGGTAATAAAGCCATTCGCCCAAACTTGCGCACATCGTGATACTGCAATTGACTGCCATCGGTAAAGAAAAACAGCACGTGAGTATGTTTCGTCACAGGATATCCTCCGAGTTCATCTTTAGTAAAGGCATCTTGTAGCTCTTGTACTGTCAATTGACCGGTAATCTCTTCTGCCACCAGCTCAGAAGAAGGCTCGGAGAAAAATTCATACTTGCCTTCCATCCGTAAATGACTGACTAAATCATAATCCGTCAAATGAAAAACCAAATACTTTCCTCGACGGCTAATTTCGTTGATTTTTTGTCCCACTAAGTTGTGGCTAAACGCACTAACTTCTGGGCTTTCAATAATTTTAGGCCATAAGACCAACACTTTGGCAATCGTCTTCCCAACTACCAACTGAGTTAATCCCTGACGTACCGTTTCCACTTCAGGTAATTCTGGCATCCTTTTGCCTCCTTAAAACAGGCTGGAGTACGCCCCCAGCCTAAAAACTATTTTGCTTCGTACCAAGTTGGTCCCCAAGAAGAATCGGTGATTAAGGGAACATGTAAAGCTACGGCGTTTTCCATAACGTCTTTCACCAGTTTATCTAAGGTTTCCAATTCTTTTTCTGGTACTTCAAAGACTAATTCATCATGAACTTGTAACAACATCACCGTTTCTAAATTGGCTTCTTTCATTCGCTTTGCTAAATCAATCATGGCGATTTTCAAAATATCCGCGGCACTTCCTTGAATTGGTGTATTAATGGCGGTCCGTTCCGCAAAACTGCGGAGGTTAAAGTTCCGGGAATTAATCTCTTGTAAATACCGGCGACGATGGTATAAGGTTTCTACAAAGCCTTGGTCTTTAGCATCCCGCACAATATCTTCCATATAGGTTTTTACCCCAGGATATTTTTCAAAATACGTATCAATGTATTGTTGTGCGGCTTTTCTGGTAATGCCTAGATTTTGAGACAGGCCATAATCAGATATCCCATAGACGATTCCAAAATTGACCGCTTTGGCTTGGCGGCGCATATTTGGCGTCACATCTTCGGCTTTTTCAATACCAAAGACGCGCATAGCGGTAGAAGCATGGATATCTTGTCCTTCAATAAAGGCGGCTTTTAAGTGTTCATCGTTGGAAATATGAGCTAAGACCCGCAATTCAATTTGGGAATAGTCGGAAGAATAAATTAGCCAGTCCTTATGACGAGGAACAAAGGCTTCTCTAATTTTACGGCCTTCTTCCAGACGAATTGGAATATTTTGCAAGTTAGGGTCTACTGAGCTTAGCCGTCCAGTTTGGGTCAATGTTTGCACGTAACGAGTGTGGACTTTGCCATCTCCTGCAATTACTCGCAACAAGCCTTCCACGTAAGTTGACTGGATTTTGGCAATTTGACGATAGTTTAAAATATCATCCACAATTGGTGCTTGTTCCCGTAGTTGTTCCAAAACGTCCACCGCAGTGGAATAGCCGGTTTTCGTCTTTTTAATCACCGGTAATCCCATCTTTTCAAAGAGAATCACCCCAAGTTGTTTAGGAGAATTAATATTAAACTCTTCCCCTGCTTCGGCATAAATTTTCTTTTCAATCTCTTGTAATCGCTTGGAAAACTCGCCTTTCATCCTTTGCAGACGGGTAGGATCCACGGTGATCCCCGCAATTTCCATATCTCCTAAAATAAAGGACAGTGGCAATTCCATTTTATAAAAAAGCTCGCTTTGATTTTTATCAGCTAAATCTTGGTCTAAGCGTCCGGATAACCAGTGAATAGCTTGGATTTTCCGAGCTAGATGAGCATAGAAAGTCTCTTCTTCAGCAGGTAGCCCCCGTTTTGCTCCTTTGCCATAAATCGCTTCATCGGATTGAATTTCTTGATAGTCATAATGTCGCGCCACTCCCGCGATATCGTTGGCATTGTCATTTGTATCCAATAAATAAGCGGCCAATAACACGTCAAAATGAACCTTGGTCAATTTTTGGCTAGCATAGCGATTAAGGGCTACATAAGTCCGCTTGGCATCGTACACTTTTTTATTGGCACCATTGGCTAGCCAATCTAAGAAATATTGATTTTCAAATAAGGATAATTCATCCGTGACATAGATTTTTTTAGCAGTTCCCCAAGCCACGCCCACGATTTCTTCGGTATGATAGTTCTCTCCTAGCATTTCTACATATAAAGCCATTTCAGGAGCAAACATTTCAGCTTTAAATTCGCGCACTACTTCAAATAAAACATCTTCCATATCCGGCACATCTTCTGTGATATTTAATTTATCCAAGAACGTCTTAAAATTCATCTCTTGGTAAAATGGAATCAATTTATCTAAATCTTTCCCCACATATTCCAAGCTGTCGATTTCCACTTCAACCGGTGTTTGGCGATTAATCGTCGCCAGTTCCTTAGATAAAAAGGCCAAGTCTCGATCGTTAATCAAGTTTTCTTTCATCTTGCTCTTTTTCATCTCATCGACGTGTTCATAGACCCCTTCCACCGTTTCATATTCCTTCAATAGCTTAATGGCGGTTTTTTCTCCTACTTTTGTCACACCGGGAATATTATCAGAAGTATCTCCTGCCAAACCTTTTAAGTCCACCACTTGAGCCGGTGTCAAACCGTCGTAGCGCTCTGCAACTTTTTCTGGATTGTAAACTTCAATTTCACTGACCCCTTTAACGGTAATGTCCACAGTGATGTCATCGGACACCAGTTGCAATAAATCTCGGTCCCCCGAAACGATTACCACTTCATATTCCTCTTTATTGGCTTTTGTGGCCAGTGTTCCGATAATATCATCGGCTTCATAATTTGCTAACTCATAGGTTTTTACCCCTAGATGATGGATCAATTCCCGGATATAAGGTAATTGTTCACGAAACTCAGATGGCGTTTTGGAACGGCCACCTTTATATTCTTGATACATTTCAGTTCGAAACGTGGTCTTGCCCGCATCAAAAGCCACCAAAACATGGGTTGGTTCTTCTTTTTTCATCACATTGTCAAACATATTATGAAAAGCGTAAATGGCATTGGTGTGGAGACCATTGGCATTTTTAAAACGTTCTAGTGAATTGTGTAAAGCAAAAAAGGCGCGAAAAGCCACGCTATTGCCATCAATTAGTAATAGTTTTTTCTTCATTATTTACTCCTATCTGCCTACTTTATGTAGACCACTGCTGAACTAGCATGAATTGCTCTTATCCATTCTAACAAAAAAAAGCCACAAACACACTGAGAGAAGCCTGTTTGTGGCAGATTTAAGTAAAACAATTTTTCACCAAAGTTCGGATCGAAGTTTTATAGGATTTTCCGTCCATTCCACTCTTTTTAAATGTCTTGGAATCTCTTCGCTTAATTCATAGGTTCCGAGAACAGGTACCGTTTCTTTTTCCATAGGATCGGAACCTTTTGCTAAATAGCTGCCAGCTAATTTCAATAAATCACGCATTCCTAAATTTGTTTTCGTATAGGTATTCACCGTGCCAAAATTTTTCGTCACGGTAGACAAGCGAGGCTTCACTAATTTTTTTTTCATTAAGCGAATCACATCTTCTTGGCGGGTAAAAACGCCAAAAGAACCATCCTCATCAATTTGCCAACTAATATAGGCGTCAATTTCTTCTGGAGCTAAGGACAAATCCCCTTTTTCATAGTGCTTTTGATTTTTATAAGCAGTAAAAGTATTGGGATTATACACGTGAAATTTACCATCAGCATTTAACCCGGTACTTTTCACTAAGTCGACCCCTTCTGCTTTTGATAATACCAAATACTTACGCACTTCAATGGTAAAAGCGGCCGCAAAATATTGGACAAATTTTTCAATAGGTTCCCGAACAAAGAGTTCTCCTAGTGACATTTTTTGCAAACGAATCTCTGGCACAAAGTGAATCAAACGATTTTTTCCATCGGTTAAATCATAGAGATAAAATGTAGAGTTCTTGCCATCTTCAAAGATAAATAATGCTTTCATATAATTCCTCCTAGCTCCAAATAAGAAAAGCTATTTTGAAAGACTGGCTTCCAAAATAGCTTTTTACTGCATTTTTTAATTGTCATCATAACCAAAGATGCGCAGTAAGAATAAGAAAATATTGATAAAATCTAAGTACAACTGCAAAGCTACAAAAGTTGCAATCCCTGTATTTTCAGTGGTTTGAAACTGACCATAATAATTTTTAATCATTTGATTATCATAAGCTGTTAAACCGGTAAAGACTAAAACACCAATAAAGGAAATCACTAAGTCCAATCCACCACTTTTAAAGAAGAACACATTCAACAGCATGGTAATGATTAAGCCCCAAACTAAGATCATGCCGATACGGCCTAGCATACTTAAGTCTTTTTTAATAAACATCCCCACGGCTGCCGCTCCAGCAAAGGTCACCATGGCGGTAACAAAGGCTTGTACTACCGTTGCCGAAGTGTACATGCTCAATGTAATGGAAAGGGTCAATCCTGTTAGCAAGGAATACACCACAAAGCCAGCTAATGTCAAAGCAGGGTTTTTCGTAGCTTTTTTCCCCATCACTCCAACTAGAACCAATTGGAGAATCCATAATCCCCAAATACCTAAAGGAAAACGCATCATAAAGCTAAGTACTTGTGCTTGGAAAACTTCAGCCCCCAGATATGCTGTCACCGCACTTAAGCCTAGTCCTGCGGCAAAAATGCCATAGACTTTCCCATAAAAGCGATTCAAGCCACTCACATCATTGATTATTAAATCAGATTTTCGTGCTCGTATATTTGGATTATTCAATTTCATCACGCTCTTTTCTTGAAGGTGGTTGTACCATCACTACCGCATCTAGCACCCGACTGTCTTCCACGTTGACTGCTTCTACGGAAATGGTTACTACATCTTTCATCTTATCTACTTTGATCACTTCAAATTGAAAAGTCAAAGTTTCATAATGATAAACTGGTTCAATAAAATTCACAGAAAAATTTACGACATGAGATCCAGGACCAGGCAAATGCTTGCTGATGGCAGAAGTAATGATTCCCATAAGCATCACACTTGGTACGATTGGCCGTTGGTATTCGGTTTCTTGGGCGTAATCATGTTGGATATATAAAGGATTGGCATCATTGGTTAAGCCTAAATATAACAACAACTGATTGTCTTCAATGGATTCCGTTAAAGATAACGAGTCTCCCTCCTCAATTTCTTCAATTGTTTTTCCCATGCGCTTATTTCGATTTATCTGCACGTTTTTCCCTCCACAGTTAAGTGTTGTTTAATTGATACTTTCAATTCTATCAAAACCATTAAAAAGTGCAAGCATTCTTCACCTAAAAGCAACTTCTTTTAAAAATGATGGACTTACCAAATAAAAGTGACTATTGATTCCAATGAAGTTCATTTGTTGCAGTACGCTTTTCATTCTGCCCACTTTTGTTCTTATCCAGTTCTTAAAAAAATGACAGCCAGAAAAAAACTTTCTTTTCTGGCTGCCAGTGTTTTCAATTATAAAACGTTACGAGTTGTATTACTTAATAGCTTCTCATAAGCTTGCTCAAATTTTTGAACATCTCCGGCACCCATAAAGATGACTACCGCATTTTCATAGTCTAATAAAGGTGACATATTTTCTTCTTTGATGACTTGGCCGCCTTTTTTAATTTTAGCACCTAAATCTTCAATCTTCACATCGCCTTTTGTTTCTCGAGCAGAGCCAAAGATATCGCAAAGGTATACTTGGTCAGCTAAATCCAAAGCTTCCGCAAAATCGTCCATTAAAGCAATGGTCCGAGTGAAAGTATGGGGTTGGAAGACGGCGATAATTTCTTTTTTAGGATATTTTTGGCGAGCAGCATCAATGGTTGCTTTGATTTCTGCTGGATGGTGGGCGTAATCGTCCACAATTAGCATATCCGCCACTTTCTTTTCTGTAAAGCGCCGTTTTACACCGCCAAAGCTTTTCATTTCTTCCCCTACTTCGGCCATTGGAATCCCTTCTAAATGGGCCACGCCAATAATCCCTAGGGCATTTAAAATATTGTGTTTCCCAAATGCAGGTAGTTCAAAATGGCTGACGAATTCCCCTTTAATGGCCACGTCAAACTCAGAACCTTTTGTGGTCCGTTTAATATTATAAGCTCGAATATCATCATTTTCGCTAACGCCGTAGTAATAAATTGGCACATCGGCTTGGATTTTCCGCAAATAAGGATCATCGCCATAAGCAAAGATGCCTTTTTTCACTTGGTTAGCCATGGATTGGAAAGCATCAAAAACATCATCAATACTATGGTAGTAATCCGGATGATCGAAATCAATATTGGTCATGATCACATAATCTGGTGAATAAGCCAAGAAATGACGACGGTATTCACAAGCTTCAAAGGCAAAGAAATCTGCATCAGGAACTCCGTGCCCAGTACCATCCCCAATCAGATAACTAGTTGGACTCACTCCACTAAAGACATGAGCTAATAAACCTGTGGTACTAGTTTTTCCGTGAGAACCTGTTACCGCAATACTGGTGTAATCTTGAATAAATTGACCGATGAAATCGTGGTAGCGAATTACTTCTGCTCCAAGTTCTTTGGCCCGAACAATTTCTGGATGAGTATCAGGGAAAGCATTTCCCGCAATAATTACCATGTCGGCTTCAATATTCGCTGCATCAAAAGGTAAAATTTTAATTCCGGCTTTTTCCAAATCCCGTTGTGTGAAGAAGTATTCCTCTACGTCAGAACCTTGCACACGATACCCTTTTTCATGTAAAACCAACGCCAATGAGCTCATGCCTGAGCCTTTAATGCCGACGAAATGGTAAAGTTTATTCTTAGCTGTCATATGAATAGTTGTCCTCTTTTCTTGGATTCACTCTTAACTACATCTGTTACGTTACGATTTACGAACCACATTATCTAACAAATTCACAAAAAGTGCAACCAAGTTTTCTTGCGCTCACTTTTTGTGTTGATTCTTGCCATTTTCTTAAACATCAAGGACTTAAAGCAAAACTAAAGGCCCCCGGCAGCGACCACACCGGTATTTTCTTGTGTCAATGCGGCGCTGTCGTACATATTCTTGACCACACTCTTGACAGTGATAGTGAAGCTGCCTTCTCGGTTTATCAATTGTGGAATTGATTCTTGGAGCATAGCGTAACCCTTGGGTAGCTTGCAATAGCTCTTTAAAATCCCGGTCTTGATGGCGATAGCCTCGTTTTGTCAAATGCAAGTGGTAATGACACAATTCATGCACAATAATGCCTTGCTGGACAGTTTCATCTACTTGGTCAAAAAGACTCGGATTAAAATCCAAATGATGATCTTGTAAATGATAACGCCCTCCCGTCGTTTTCAAACGTGGATTAAAGATGGCTTGGTGTTTAAAAGGCCGACCGAAACTTTTTAATGAAATCTCTTCTACTAATTTTTGCAATTCTTGGTTGGTCATGAATTATTCCTTTTTCGGTTCCAACATGGTTAACGCGATGCGACCTTTTTTAAGATCCACATTCTCCACCCAAACGGTGACGATATCACCCACTGCCACCACATCTTTCGGGTGTTTGACAAAACGTTTGCTGAGTTTAGAAAGATGCACCAAACCATCTTGTTTGACGCCGATGTCTATGAAAGCCCCGAAGTCAATCACATTACGCACAGTACCTTTTAATTCCATGCCAGGTAGTAAGTCCTCCATTTTTAAAACGTCTTTTCGCAGCAATGGTGCTGGCATTTCATCCCGCATATCCCGACCCGGTTGAATCAAAGCTTTCACAATATCTTGTAAGGTGGCTTTTCCCACGCCTAATTCATTTACCAATTTGGTTAAATCCAAAGCCTTTAATGCTTCTGCAGCTTTTGGTGTGCCCAATTCTTTTTCAGTAAGTTTAGCTGCTTCTAGCACAGCCTTGGCAGCCCCATAGCTTTCTGGGTGAATCCCCGTGTTGTCTAACACTTGTTTGCCTCCGGGAATTCGCAAAAAACCAATCGCCTGTTCGTAAGCTTTAGGCCCCAAACGTGGTACTTTCTTTAATTGATTACGAGCATTGAATGCTCCATTTTCTTCTCGATAGTTCAAAATATTCTGGGCAGTGGTTTTATTCAAGCCAGAAATATGTTGCAAAAGTTGCGGGCTAGCCGTATTTACATCCACTCCTACTTGGTTAACCACCGTTTCCACCACAAAATCCAGTTGCTCGCCCAAACGTTTTTGAGAGACGTCGTGTTGGTATTGCCCTACCCCCACGGCTTTCGGATCAATTTTCACCAACTCTGCTAGTGGATCTTGTAAGCGCCGACCGATGCTAATGGCGCTACGTTCTTCCACAGCCAAGTCCGGAAATTCACTTCGAGCAATATCACTGGCAGAATAAACGGAGGCTCCAGCTTCATTGACAATCACATAAAAGACATCCCGATCAACCCGATGCAATTGTTCTGCTACAAATTGCTCGGATTCTCGACTGGCAGTCCCATTGCCAATGGCTACCATTTCCACACCATAGCGTTCAATTAACTCGACAAACTGATCTTTAGCGGCAGCACGCTTAGCCTGGGCTGCTGGCGCATGGGGGTAAATTACAGAAATCCCCAAGACTTTTCCGGTAGCATCTAAAATGGCTAATTTACACCCAGTACGATAAGCCGGATCGAAACCCATGACGACTTTCCCTTTTAATGGTGACTGTAACAATAAATTCCGTAAGTTTTCGCCGAAGACATCAATGGCTTGCTCATCAGCAGCTTCTGTTAATTGACCGCGAAATTCCCGTTCCAACGCTGGTGCAATAAACCGTTTATAAGCATCTTCATAGGCGGATTGAATCACACTTTTAGCGATTGTTTTTTTAGGCAATAGCTGCTTTTGCAAATAAGCTAAAATACTTGCTTCCGAAACTTCAATAGCAACTTTTAAGATTCCTTCTTTTTCTCCTCGATTCGTAGCCAAAATGCGATGAGAGACCATTTTTTTAATCGGTTCAGAAAAGTCGTAATACATTTCGTAAACGCCTTTTTCATCTTTTTCTTCGTCTTTCACCTTGCTGACGTATTGACCATGATTTTCTGTATATGTGCGAATCCACTTACGAAAATCTGGATTATCTCCAAATTCCTCTGCTAGAATCTCGTGAGCCCCTGCAAGGACAGCGTCTACATCTGGTACTTCTTTTTCTGGGTTGATGTACTCAGAGGCCACGGCAATTAAATCGCCTTCACTTGGCAACGTCATCAGCCAAGAGGCGAATGGCGCTAGTCCTCTTTCTTTTGCAATCGTCGCTTTAGTACGGCGCTTTTGCTTGTAAGGACGATACAAATCTTCTAACTGCTGCATTTTGCTAGCTTTTTGAATCGCAAATTTAAGTTCTGGTGTCAACTTTTCTTGTTCTTCAATTAAACGCAAGACTTCTTCTTTGCGTTTTTCCAAGTTTTCTAAATAGTGATAGCGTTCTTCGATTTCCCGAATCTGCACTTCATCTAAATTTCCTGTCGCTTCTTTTCGATAACGGGCAATAAAAGGGACCGTGTTACCTTCTAATAATAAATCCAATACTCGTTTCATCTGTTGGGGACGGTACTGGGTTAACTCTTGTTTTAATAATTCAAAAATACTTGCTTCCACTGGGGTCACACCTTTCTTATCCAATCCAAATTATTTTACCATAAAAAACAGATTCTCACTTTTCAGTAAGAATCTGTTTTACTGTTCTTTAAATTGAAGGCTGCCACGGTCCCTCTAAATTTTGGTACTCAATGTCTTGTACAATTCCTTCAGTATCAAAAATCACCCCGTGAAGACTACCGCCAAAGACCGCCCCACCATCGATGCCAATCTTATAATCTTGATGCCAAAGATCTGTCGTCATCATATCTCCATGTAATACTGGAGTAATGGTATGACCAAAGACAATGGTCTTTCCCGTGTGATTTTTGCCTTGATAAAAAGCTTCCCTAATCCAAACAAAGTCATGAGGACTGGTTTTATGCCAATCTTTTTGTCCCAAATCAATTCCAGCGTGAACAAAAACATAAGGGCCCCATTCATAATACAAAGGTCGTTTTGCTAAAAAGGCAACTAAGTCCTTATAGCGGCTTCTGATCATCATGGCGATTTCCGTTGGGGAATATTCTTCCCACGCGCCTTTGTGTAAGAGGCTTTCAATGGTTTGTCGGCCACCATTTTGTTCATAGAGTTGTCCCACGTCTTCTGGATGGGCCAAAAAATAAAGCAATAACTCTTCGTGATTTCCCATTAAATAAACAGCACCGTGTTCTTCTACTAGTTTTTTTGCCAGTAGAAAACTCTCTTTCACTTGTGGCCCCCGGTCATTTATATCCCCCATTAGCACCAATTGATGCAATTTAGGCTCATAATAATCTGCAACTTGGCTAAACAAATCATACATCCCATGGACATCCCCTATGGCAAATACATAAGGTTTCAATTTTGCCACCTCCTAACTCAATTACTCAAGTCAAGTGTACGCTATTTTGAAAAGAAATGCGAAGAAGGCGACTAGTCTGCTAGTAAGAAACAAATTGTCCTATTCTTTTCAGTAAAAATCAAAGACATCTGCTGTTGATATTCTCAAAAGCAAATGTCTTCTAATTTTTATTCAGCTAAGCCACTAACGGCGAAGTAATTTCCTTCAGGATCGGCAAAGTTAAAAATCAACCGATCACCTAATTGTACCAATTCGCCTAATGTAACATTTTGAATTTGCATTTTTTGATACAAGTCAAAAACATCCTTCGCCTCAAACATAACCGATGGCGTTGCAATGTTAACCTCAGGAGAATGACTTTGCACATACGTTAAATCATAAATGACAAAATGCAGATTACTAGTAGCCGTTGGTGCGATTTCCAAGACTAATGTTCCATCTGCTTCTGTTTCGTCTAGGATTACAAAGCCTAAACTTTGCCAAAAAGCCCCTGCTGCTGCCACATCGTTCATATAAAGCATCACTTGAGTTTCACTGTTAAACATCTTATTCCTCCGCGAGTGTGGCATCTGCATGGAAGTTTAATTTCAAGCCAGGTTCGTCCGTAGCGATTTCCGTTACTTCATAGCTAATTCGTTCGACTAGATCAAACAAGGGCGCTACGATTTCATCAATTTCTTCTTTGGTTAAATCTTCTTGATTGGCAATTTTACGATTCACAATATGGTTAATCTGACTGATTTGACCAGAGAGAACATACTCTTTAAAAGCCAAAAGGAATTCCAAGCGAGTTCCTAAAATACTATTTTCTTTCGGATAGTTTGGATCATTTGACTCCAATGGCGCAAACCCTACATTTAATTTTGTTTCATATTCTTGATCTGGAATCCGTTGATCATAGTGATACGCTTCGACCACGGGTTTTTGACGTTTTATTTCCACGTGTCTTCCTCCTTACTTATGTTATTGCAAATTATACCACATCGTCGTTCAAAATTTAAAAACCAGTGACAAGAAAACCTCGTCACTGGCTGTCATAACATCAATTCAACTTCTCTAAATAGCTCACTGCATCATTTAAAGTAGCTATGGGCACAATTTTCATATCTGTGCCCAATTTTTTGGCAGCAGCTTTGGCCTCCTTGTAGTTGGTATCTTCTTCTGATTCACCCTTTGGTGCAAAGAAAATCTTTGCGCCGCTTTCTGCAGCAGAAGCAACTTTTTTGTCAATTCCACCGATTTGCCCTACTGTCCCATCGGCATTCATAGTCCCGGTGCCAGCAATATCTAATCCTTGACGCAAGTCTTCCTCAATCAACTGTTGGTAAATTTCTAAAGTAAACATCAATCCAGCAGAAGGACCCCCGATATTGTCCACATCAAAGACAATTTTTTCATCGGTTTTGATTTTTGTATGACTGGTCAATGTAATTCCAATTCCCGCTTTTCCTTTATTTGGCTCAGGTAATTCAATCAATTTGCCCCGGGCTTCTTTTTCTTTGTCATTGTGAAGATAGGTCACCGTTACTTCATCCCCCACAGTTTGATTGTGAACGTAATCCACTAAAGCATCCGCATCAGCAAAGCTTTTGCCGTTAACCTTGGTCACTGTATCTCCCACGGCAATCTTGCCATAAAAGCTAGAAGCAGAGTCGATTGCCATGACATAGACACCTAAATACGTCATCTCATAAGGTTTATCGGCCAATTTCAAGGCTTGCTCAATGGCTGCATTTTGGGAGGATTCCATATAGTAAGCCTGCATTTGATCGTATTCTTCTGTTGTGGCCCCACCCATCAGCTCATCTTTACTAACCACGTCTTCAAAATCAGAAAACTTCGCCTTAGCTACCGTGGCCACAGTCCCTTGACGGATCCCCACCGAAGTGAGAGAAAATGAACCGGAGTGCTGGTCTTCTTTGCCATTGACCTTAATTAACTCGGATAAATCAATGGTTGCCCCAGGACCTTCTACATAAAAAGGAATCGGCACTAAAAAACAAGCCAATACAATCAACCCAGCTATTACTAAACCTAAACGCTTCAAGGAAAATTTATTTTTCATTACGCTCACGCTTTCCAAGCATTGCTTGATAAATTGGTTTTGGCAAATACTCTGCCACATCGCCTTCAAAAAGCAGTACTTCTTTTAATAGGCTAGAGCTGATATGGCTGTATTTGGGATTTGCCAACAAAAAGACAGTTTCCAGTTCCTCATCTAAATGGCGATTCATCGTCATAATGTCTTTTTCATATTCATAGTCCTTAATACTACGAATACCCCGCAACAAAAACTGGGCTCCCATTTTTTTAGCGTAATTCACTGTCAATTCACTAGTTTGTGCTTCCACTCGTACATTAGGTATATGACCGACACTTTCTTTAATCAACTTTTGTCGCTCTTCTGGAGTAAACCACGAATGCTTGCCAGTGTTGACAAAAACACCGATAATCACTTCATCAAATAGCTTGGCTCCTCTTTCCACTGTGTCTAAATGCCCCATAGTAAACGGATCAAAGCTTCCGGGAAATAATGCGATTTTTTTCATTCTGTCACCTTCTGTTTCATTTCATAAATACGAACTGAGGTAATGCCGTAGTTTTGCTCCCGGCGCAATATCAAGTTGCCAATTTCTTCTGGTAAATCCACTCGTTTATCTGTTTCACAAACTACGACTGCATCTTTTGCCAATAAGTCCAACTCTTGCATTTTTGCTAATTCTTTTTCAATCACTTGTTTAGCATAGGGAGGATCTAAAAGGACTAAATCCACTTGGCTCCCTAGCTCTGACAGCTTTTGCAAGGCAGCTTCCGCAGACATCTTCCACAGGGTAAAACGAGCTTCCGCCTTTGTCAATGCCACATTTTCCTTAATAACTTTCATTGCCGGAAAACTCCGGTCCACCAAATACCCTCGTTCCATCCCCCGGGACACGGCTTCAATACCTAAGCTACCACTGCCGCTGTACAAGTCCAAACAAACGCCCCCGTCAAAATAAGGGCCAATCATATTGAAAATCGATTCTTTAACTTTATCTGTAGTAGGACGGGTATTATCTCCTGTGAGGCTCTTTAAACGCCGTCCCCGAAATTCTCCAGAAATTACTCTCATCATGTTTCCTGCTTTCTTGTTTCAGCAAAAAAGGCGGTTTCGATTCTCATTGAATCCCGCCTTTGTGCTTATTTTATTACACATCTTCCGCTAAACGAATCTGAGTGGATAATTCTTCCACTTCAAAGCCGTCTTCTTTTTCCTGATACGCCGCTTTAGTACCAATTTTATCCGCAAAATTCATTTCCACATCAGGACGATAAGAAGGTTCCACACTGCGAACAAAATGCAGCTTTTGAATCTTGTCTAAAGATTCTTCATAGCGTTCTTCATTCAAATACATGTAGACATACTTCATCTTCCGGGATACATAATAGACAAAGCCGTATCGCTTTAAGTTTTTTAACTGTTTTAAACTATAAACCCAAACCACAAGACCGCGGCGGGGGTTAATTTTAAAATCTACTGTCTGATCAACTTCCATGGCAATTTCCTCCACAACTAGTAGACTGTCCGGTTTCAAAAAAAGGATTCCCAGCGTCTACTTTTATCTCTTCATCAATGGCCTTCGCAATCTGAGCCCCGATTTCATCTAATAAACTTTGTAAGCTAGTTTCTGCAAAACGAAAGGCACTGACAGAGTCCGTTAAATCCAGCTTTCGCTTGGCTACCATCACTTCTTTCTGCCCTTCGTGGTACCCGGGAACATACTGTCCATAAGCCGAAATTTCTTCAAAGCGAGTTTTTGCTTTGGTAAAAGTGGCCTTGGCTAAAGTAGCTTTTGGATCAGCTTCCATCTGACGCTTTGATTTTTGATAGTTTTGTAGCAAATCAGATTGGTCAATGGCTTTTAACACCAGGTCAATCTGGTCATCTATTTGTAACATCTGTTCATTGTATATCACACTTATTCACTATCCTCTGTCTCAGCTACATCTTCAAATAAGATTACCATATTCTGCTGGCTGATGCCAATAGCGATTGCTTGATTCTTATCTTCCATAAAGCGAGTGTGCATATAAGGATCACTGTACCAAGATAAAATTTGAAAAGTCAAATCGTAACAAGGCGTTTCAAAAAAGCCTTGAATATTTGGCACGCCTACCGCCTTAGCTAAATCACTAAATTCGCTTCCAGTCACCATAAAGACTTCATTGCTAGCTTCTTCTGTGGCTTTTTTGAAACTAGTATAACGACTTTCTTCGAGAAACTTTCCGGGATTTTTTAAAAAGCGACTTAAAAAGTCCCGGCTTTGACCTTGCAATGTATAAGTCGTTTCATATTGGGGCAAATCTTCTTGTAAACGCAAAGTGTTCAGCAATTGAAAGCCCTGATTCACCCTTTTTCGGTCTACTTCTTCCCACTTATCAATCTGAGCGGTCATAAAAGGCACATTACCGGACACTACATTATAAGGTGAAAGCTCTAACAAAGTTTCTTTATTTAAATACATAATGCCGTACAGTTTAGCATCACTGTTAAAAAACAAAATACCGTAGATTCCATTGTCAAAAACGATCAATGGACGGTAGCTTAAATCTTCTTCCATCAGTTCGATTTTGACCTCTTCATCTCCATTTTTAATGGTGAAATTAGGAAATAACATGGTAATAGTCGCCAAATCGCCCATGGTCATCTTCAATGAAAAAGGAGCAATTTCATCCCCGTCAATCCCAGTAGTTTTAATAGCAGTAATCTTGCCTTCTTTACTATTCACTTCTAAAAAGCCATTTTCAGCTGTTTGATAGCGATTAATCCTAAACCCATAACCTGAATCATAGCTATCGATTGCTTTACCATAAGTCTTTTCAAAGTCTTTCAAAGAACTACCAATCTCCATCGCAAAGCCAGAGGCAGCGATTGGGTCTACTTGCATGTTTGTAATCGTTCCTTCCCCAGTTACATGAGAATCTTGGGGACGAATGGTCTGAGCTTGCCTAGGGAAAAAAACTGGTTGTAAATAAACTGCAAGTAAAGCTAAAACAAAAAAGCCCAAAAAGATGAAGCGCCGTTTCATCTGATATCCCCCTTAAACTGTCTAATCACTATGATACACCAAGGAATAATAAAAGAGAACCCGCAGCTTTGTCTCTTCAAAAAGACTTTTAAAAAGCTAAAACTATTCGTTACGGAAGTTAACTGTTGATTCCAGACTGTAAGTAGTAACCCTTGAAATCTTACTTTTCTGCCATAAAAAGAGACTAAAACCGAAGTCCTAGTCTCTTCCTTTTTATTTTTCCACAACTTCAATCAAGAGATCGTCTTGAGAAATTGTTTCCCCTGCTTCTACATAGATGTGCTTAATTTCTCCGTCATATCGCGCTTCAATGGCAGTTTCCATCTTCATCGCTTCTGTTACCATCAATGTATCCCCTTGTTTTACCCGATCACCTTTTTTCACTAAGATTTCCAGCACCGAGCCAGGCATGGTTGCACCAATTTGTTCTTTATTGGTCGGTTCAGCTTTTCGTTTGGTTTGGATCGCGCTCTTAATGGAGCTATCCTTCACTAAAACTTCTCGCCGTTGTCCGTTTAAGTTAAAGAACAGCGTCCGATTTCCTTCAATATCTGGTTCACCAATTTCATCCAAGCGAATGATCAAGATTTTGCCTTTTTCAATTTCAACGTTGATTGTTTCGCCCAAACGCATCCCACTAAAGAACGTCGGTGTATCCAACATGGTAACATCAGCAAACTGATTGTAAGCCGCTTGATAATCCAAAAAGACTTGTGGATACATGAGATAACTTAAAATTTCATCTTGTTTTGGTTCATAGCCTATTTTTTCTGCTAATTCGGCTTTCACTGCAGCAAAGTCTACAGGAGCTGCCAATAAACCGGGACGTTCAGTGAAAGCTGGCCGTCCTTTTAAGATGATTTGTTGCAGTTTTTCAGGGAAACCACCCACTGGTTGACCTAGTTCTCCTTGGAAGAAAGTCACAACAGATTCTGGGAAATTGTACTCCAGACCTTTTTCATAGACATCGGCTTCAGTTAAGTTGTTTTGTACCATAAACAAGGCCATGTCCCCTACAACTTTTGAAGATGGGGTCACTTTTACAATGTCTCCAAACATCATGTTCACAGTGTGGTACATTTCTTTGATTTCTTCCCAGTGATCTCCTAAACCTACAGCTTTGGCTTGAACTTGCAAGTTAGAATATTGACCACCAGGCATCTCATGCTTGTATACTTCCGCGTGAGGACTGTTTAAGCCATTTTCAAAAGGCTTATAATACATGCGCACATCTTCCCAATAATGGTTAATCTGACGAGCATTTTCAATGTTGATCTTCGGTTGTCGCTGGTCGTCAGCCAAAGCGTAATACAAGCTAGCCATTCCTGGCTGACTAGTGGAAGAACTCATGGCACCGGTTGCCACGTCTACAATATCCACTCCAGCTTGAGTAGCTGCTGAATAAGTGATAATGCCGTTACCAGACGTATCGTGGGTGTGCAAATGAATCGGCAAGTCCACTGTATCTTTCAATTCACTGATTAAGCGATATGCTGCTCGAGGTTTTAATAAACCAGCCATATCCTTAATGGCAATAATATGAGCCCCAAGATTTTCCAATTCCTTCGCCATGTCTTTATAGTATTGGACCGTATATTTATCCCGGGTTGGATCATTAATATCTCCAGTGTAGCAAATAGCCGCTTCGGCAATCTTCCCCGTGTCTCGTACTGCTTGAATGGAACGCTCCATTTGTGGTACCCAGTTAAGACTGTCAAAAATCCGGAAGACATCGACTCCCTCATTAGCTGCTTCTTTAATAAATTCTACCAAAACGTTATCAGGATAGTTAGAATACCCCACAGCATTGGATCCTCTAAAGAGCATTTGCAAAAGCGTATTGGGCATTAACTTACGAATCATCCGTAGCCGTTGCCAAGGGTCCTCATTTAAGAAACGATAAGCCACATCAAAGGTGGCACCTCCCCACATTTCACTGGAAAATAACTGCGGAAGGGCTTTTTCTGTTAAGTCAGCAATTTTACTGAAATCTTTTGTCCGAACGCGAGTGGCTAACAGGCTTTGGTGGGCATCGCGGAAAGTCGTATCCGTCAATAAGAGCTCTTTTTGCTCTTTCACCCATTTCGCTACTGCATCGGCACCTTCTTCATCTAAAATATTTTTTGCCGACCGATAGTCAAAAGTTTCCAATTTATTGGGAATTCGTGGTTCTTCAAAGTAGCGTTTCTTGCTCTTTTCAATCCCAGGGAAGCCATTTACAGTGATTTCCCCGATGTATTTCATAGTTTTGTTGCCTCGGTCTCGCAAACGAGGAAATTCGAACAATCCCGGCGTATTATCGATAAATGTAGTCTTCGCATCTCCTGATTGGAAAACTGGATGATTGATAACATTTTGCATAAAAGGAATATTGGTCTTCACTCCGCGAATTCGAAATTCTCGCAGACAGCGTTGCATCTTTTGAATGGCTTGAGAAAAAGTGGCGCCAAAGGTACAAACTTTTACCAACAATG
Source organism: Enterococcus sp. 2201sp1_2201st1_C11_2201SCRN_220225 (assembly GCF_040925905.1). Taxonomy (NCBI): domain Bacteria; kingdom Bacillati; phylum Bacillota; class Bacilli; order Lactobacillales; family Enterococcaceae; genus Enterococcus; species Enterococcus sp. 2201sp1_2201st1_C11_2201SCRN_220225. The sequence goes on along the minus strand of NZ_JBCOJC010000001.1, from coordinate 79,059 downwards.
AATCATAATAAGGAGAAACCACCGCTCCCGCGTAGGCATTGCCCACATCTAGGCGCACCCCAAATCCACCAGGAGAACGATAGGTGTCAATTTTTCCGGTATCAGGCATGAAATTATTTAAAGGATCTTCCGTCGTAATTCGGCATTGAACTGCTGCTCCTTTAAATTGAATATCCTTTTGCTCAGGAATGCCAATTTCTTTGTGCAAGTCTTTTCCTTGAGCAATCAAGATTTGTGACGTCACAATATCCACATCGGTAATCATTTCAGTAATGGTGTGTTCCACTTGGACCCGAGGATTAACTTCGATAAAGTAGAACTTGTCTTCTTCTACTAAAAATTCCACAGTCCCAGCATTTACATAACCTACGTGCTTCATTAATTGCACGGCGGCTTCACAAATCGTTGTCCGTTGAGCATCACTTAAAGAAACACATGGCGCAACTTCCACGACTTTTTGATGACGGCGTTGGACAGAACAATCTCGTTCAAACAAATGCACCACATTACCGTGAGTATCCCCTAAAATTTGGACTTCAATGTGCTTCGGGTTTCCAATGTATTTTTCTACATAAACTTCATCAGAACCAAAGGCCGCTTTCGCTTCACTTTTTGCTCGTTCATAACCATCACGAGCTTCTTTTTCATCTCTTGCTACCCGCATACCGCGACCGCCACCGCCTAATGCTGCTTTAATCATAATCGGATAGTCATGGGCATTGGCAAAGTCCAAAACCTCTTCAATGGATGCAACGGGGCCATCCGTGCCCGGAATCGATTGAATCCCCGCTTCAATAGCTGCTTGTTTGGCCTTAATCTTATCGCCGAAGATATCCAAGTGATGAATGGAAGGACCGATAAAGATGATCCCTTCTGCTTCACAGCGTTTAGCAAAATCCAGATTTTCCGATAAGAAACCGTATCCAGGATGAATGGCTTCAGCCCCAGAATCTTTGGCAATACGAATGATGTCATCAATGTCCAAGTATGCATCAATCGGTTTTTTCCCTTTACCCACCAAGTAGGCTTCATCAGCTTTAAAACGGTGTACTGAATATTCATCTTCTGCCGCATAAATCCCTACTGTTTTAATTTTCAACTCACTACAGGCCCGAAAGACCCGAATTGCAATTTCGCCCCGATTAGCCACAAGAACTTTTTTCATTTAACCACTCCTTTAGTAATGATGCTGCGCTATTAAAAGTAGCTTAGCATAAGAATTCTGATGAAACAATTGTTGCTAAACAACACATCATTCGGAAAATTGTGACAGTTTTTCTTATAGAAAAAACCCGCATCCTCAAATGGAATATTGGGTTTTTTCTCTGATACAATTGCGATCCGAATTAGCAAAGATCATTGCATCCTTGCATATTTGTTACGTTTTTCTTCTGCACTAATATTTAATACAAAGCCGATACAAATCGACAGCATTAACAAACTGGAGCCCCCTTGACTTAAAAATGGGAAGGTAACCCCGGTCAAAGGAATAATCCCTAATACACCGCCTAAGTTCACGAAGATTTGTACCATGAACAAAGCACCGATGCCGATACACATCAAGGAGTTAAAAGGATTAGAGGAGCGAATTCCGACTAAAAAGATTCGAGCTACCATATAAAAAATGATTGCCAAAACCACGATTGCTACCACATAGCCAAGTTCTTCAACCACCACGGCAAAGATATAATCCGTGTGAGGGAATTCCAAAAAGCCTTTTTTTTGAATGCTATTGCCCAAGCCCCGTCCAAAAGCACCGCCATTGTAAAAAGCATAATAACCATTCACCAGCTGATGCCCTTTATCATACACATACTCAAAGGGATCCTGATAGACGATAAAGCGTTCCAACACGTGGCTCATAGGCAAGCTATCCAGATTATCTCCAAGGCTTTTTCCTAAAAGTCCCAGTAATTTAATAACAACTACTGAAGAAAACAAACCAATGACCCCGGTAAAAATCGAATACAGGTAATTTACACCACTGGCTAATAACATAATGATTAAAATCAAAAAGATAATCGCCGCATTACCTAAATCCGGCATGGCTACAATGACTAAACCAGCGATAGCAATGGCACCAGCTGGCCGCCAAACTTGCGACCAATAATGGCCTCGAGCATTGATTAAGGTTTGCCGAGTATAAAGTTTTACGGATAAATACCAAATAGTCACTACTTTAAAAAACTCCGCCGGCTGAATCGTCCCCACTCCAGGAATCCGAATCCAACCATAGGCCCCATTTGCTGTGTAGTTATTAAAAAAACGAGTATAAATCAATAGCAACAACATCAGGACATAAATCACATTGACGAGTTTATCGTTTTTCAAAAATTGGGTTTTCATCTTATAGATAACCCCAATAATCACAAGGCTAAGCGCAAAAAAGATCGTTTGATTCCGCACCAACCCTAATGGATTCTCCCCATCTACAACTTGTAGATAAGAAGTGGAACTATAGACCATTACTAGGCCAAAAATACACAAGACCAAATAAGGAATCAAAATACTATAGTCCAACAGATGGCGCTTCTTTAATTTTGTCGGCACAAGGATTAAACCTCCTTGTTGCTGTCAGTTTTCTGGGTCTCATAAACTTCGCTATAAAGACGATTTAATTCCCGTTCTAAATCTGCCAAAAGTTGATGCCCCGTCTCCGCTGAAACTAGCCCCAAGCGCACAGCATAAGCCACTTGACGAGAAAAGCCATACATTTGCGTGTCCACAACTTCTTCAAAGGCTTTACATTGGGAGATACATTGACTATTTTTTTGATTTTCAATCAATTTTTTGATGCGATCACCATCTTGGACCAACACTTCTAAAGCAAATTCTGGTGAAAATTCCATGGTTCAGCCTTCCTTTCGGTCCTATTTCAAACTTGTTTTTCACAAGTTTTGAGTCTTACATCTCAGTTTCCCCATTATAGCATAATTCAATTTCATTTTGGATAGGAAGTCAAGAACCTTTCTCAATATTTTCAAAAAAGACTTTGAAATTTCTCATAAGCTTTTCCATTTTACTTTGGTAACTCATTGATAAACTGTTTTACTCGCCCGCTCGTGAAACATCCGATAAATATGAAACATATTTCGTTGGTTTTACGAAGCTCAATTTTTTTGCGTATTTATTGATTCCCTTTCTAGCAACGATTCTAAGTTTTTCTTAAAATAGTTTTCCACATTTCAATTTGATTACAAAAAAATGCGTTTACTTCATCTATAAAAACTTCAAAAAAAGACCTTCTACCAAATACGGCAGAAGATCTTCTGATTTCATTACTCTTATTCAGCAGCGGCGATTTTCTTCTTTTTAGAAGCTTTTTCCCGTTCGTTTTTGTTTAAGATTTGTTTTCTTAGGCGGATACTTTCTGGTGTTACTTCACAGTATTCATCTTCATTTAGGAATTCCAAAGATTCTTCCAACGTCAAAATCCGTGGACGTTTAATTACAGACGTTTGGTCTTTATTAGCAGACCGCACGTTGGTCATTTGTTTGGCTTTGGTAATGTTTACAGCCAAATCTTTTTCCCGAGAGTTTTCGCCCACAATCATCCCTTCGTAAACTTCAGTACCTGGTTCTACAAAGACGGTACCTCGTTCTTCTACAGACATAATCGAATAAGTGGTAGCTTTTCCTTGATCAATGGAAACTAAGGCACCTTGACGACGGCCGCCAATTTGACCAGGAATCATTGGCAAGTAAGCATCAAAAGTATGAGCCATGATTCCGTAGCCACGAGTCATGGATAAGAAATCTGTACTAAAACCAATCAAGCCACGAGCTGGTACTAAGAAGATGATTCGTACTTGACCATTGCCCGTATGGATCATATCTTGCATTTCACCTTTACGTGTTCCCAACGCTTCAATAACCGACCCCATGTATTCTTCAGGGGTATCGATTTGTACTCGTTCAAATGGTTCACAACGAGTGCCATCAATCATTCGTTCGATTACTTCTGGACGAGAAACTTGCAATTCAAAGCCTTCCCGACGCATGTTTTCAATCAAGATGGACAAGTGCAATTCCCCACGACCAGAAACAATCCAAGCGTCTGGTGCAATGGAATCAACCCGTAATGACACATCGGTTTGCAATTGAGACATTAAACGTTCTTCAATTTTACGCGCGGTAACGAATTTCCCTTCACGACCAGCAAATGGTGAGTTGTTCACCAAGAACGTCATTTGCAAAGTAGGCTCGTCAATGTGTAAAATTGGCAAAGCATCTTGATGGTCAACTGGTGTTACGGTTTCCCCAACGAAGATGTCTTCCATCCCAGAAACAGCAATCAAGTCCCCGGCTTTTGCTTCTTGAATTTCCAAACGTTTCAAACCAAAGAAACCAAATAATTTAGTTACGCGGAATTTTTTAACCGAACCGTCTAGTTTCATCAATGCTACTTGGTCGCCTACCGCAATCTTACCCCGGAAAACACGACCAATCCCGATTCGACCAACATATTCATTGTAATCCAATAGAGATACTTGGAATTGCAATGGTTCGTCACTGTTGTCTACTGGTGCGGGAATGTGTTCGATAATGGTATCAAACACTGGCGCCATAGTGTGTTCTTGGTCTGCTGGATCATCAGAAAGACTAGAAGTCCCGTTTAAAGCAGAGGCATAAATCACTGGGAAGTCTAATTGATCGTCATCGGCACCTAGTTCAATGAAAAGTTCTAAAACTTCATCCACTACATGTTCAGGACGAGCTGATGGTTTATCAATTTTATTGACCACCACGATTGGTGTTAAATGTTGTTCTAATGCTTTTTTCAATACAAAACGAGTTTGTGGCATGGTACCTTCATAAGCATCTACTACCAACAAGACCCCGTCAACCATCTTCATGATTCGTTCTACTTCACCACCGAAGTCCGCGTGTCCTGGGGTGTCCATGATGTTGATTTTTTTGTCTTTGTATTCTACCGCAGTATTTTTCGCCAAAATGGTAATCCCACGTTCTTTTTCCAAAGCGTTGGAGTCCATCGCCCGTTCTGCCAATTGAGTATGGCTGTCTAGGGTATCAGATTGTTTCAATAATTCATCAACCAAAGTTGTTTTCCCATGGTCGACGTGGGCAATAATGGCCACGTTGCGGATATCTTCACGTAATTTCACAGTATTCTGCTCCTTTTCCTTAAAAAACCAGCCAAGATGGCCGGTTCTTTGCTACACGATTGTTTCACTCGACGGCTTATTATATCAGAAACTCTTTCTGAAATATAGTGAAAATGTTTCATTTTCTGAAAAACGTCGTATTCTTAAGAACTCTTAGTACTTTTTACCTGTTTTTCCCGTTTTAACTGTTGGCAAAACGCAAGCATTCTTCATAAGCTTTTTTAGTCCCAGCTAAAAAGGCATCTCGTTTTTCTAAACCTAGTGCTTTTCCCTCAATAGTGGACATTTCCAGCCCCAACGCCTTAATTAAAACTCCTCCTGGGGCATAATCCCAAGGTGCCAAGCGGGAGATATAGGCTACTCGCCGACCTAACGCCAAATCAATTAATTCATAACCTGCACAGCCTGTCATGCGGACACCCATGGCAATCTGTCCAATTTCTTGCGTATGCCATGCATTTTTTTGAAACATGACGTGATTCATCCCCACTAGTCCTTCACTTAAAGCTTTGTTTTCTGGTGGCATCACTTTCTGGTCATTACAAAAGACCCCGGTCTCAGGCCCTCCATAAAGAAATTCGTCTTTCATGACATTGTAGACAAACCCTAGTACGCCTTGTCCTTCTTCATAGACAGCTAACATAATACAAAAGTTTTCTTGTTCCAAAACAAAGTTCATGGTGCCATCGATAGGATCAATGATAAACACGCGTCCCGTCCTGTCTTTTAAATGGTCCAAACCATTTTCTTCTCCCAGTACTTTAGCATCAGGATCAAAAGTCATGATTTTGCCAATCAAAAAATCTTGGGTTGCCTTATCCATATCAGTAACCAAATCTGTACGACCAGATTTCGTATCCACTTTCAAATTATCTTTGGCAAAACTAGCTTTAATGTGATTTCCTGCTTCATAAATCCATCCTTTGATTTCTTCGATCATCGCAAGTCGATTCATTACTTCCTTCCTTTCTGTTGCTTCATCATCTTGAAGCGACCTTGCCCTTGTTCTTTCACCGCTTTTAACGTGTGATATAAGGAGTAACCAGAACTCTTCTCAAATTCCCGTCCTAGCCGGCGCTCTTCACCAATGGCAGGTACCACTTTTTTGAACTCTTTATAGGCATTCAAAAATTCTGTCGCTTGTACTCCTTCTTCATTGGCTGCTTCGAGTAATTCCCACATCTTCATGACCGCCACCATCTCTTCAGTGGTCCAATCTAAATCTAAGGGATATTGATATTCATGCATTTTTTTCACCTCAAACATTCTCTCACAGTGTAACACAGCTTTCAATTGAGGCAAACTCTCCAAATCAAAAACAGGCTGTGACAATAGTTGGGTCACCGTCCTACGAACCGAACAATACCAAACGTGAGACGCAAGCAAAAGAAGGGTATCTTCCATTAAAAATCATTGGAAGATACCCTTCTTTTCATTGCTAAAAATCTTAAACGCTGCCTAACCTTGATTTCATCAAGCTAAGGCAGCGTAATTCTCTTTTTCTCTTTTCACGTATGGTAATGTTCTCTCTTCGGACTAAGACACAAAAATTGTCACTATTTTTTATCATCCGGATCTTTTTTATCAATAAAAATTAAATGTTCGTTGTTTATCATTTAGGGAATACTTATGTCACGGTCCCTAGAATTATTCTGCTACGGCTTGTTCAATGGCTGTCCAAGCTTTTTCTTTGCCTTCTTTTGTAACCGAAGAAAAAATGATAAAGGTATCACGAGGATCAAAATCCAGCTCTTTTTTAATAACCGACTCGTGTTTATTCCATTTGCCTCGAGGAATTTTGTCCGCTTTGGTAGCGACTAAAATCACCGGCAAATCATAATACTTCAGAAACTGATACATTTGGATGTCATCTTTGGTTGGGGGATGACGAAGATCCACTAAGGAAACGACAGCTTTTAACTGTTCTCGTTGGGTTAAATAAGTTTCAATCATCTTCCCCCATTTTGCCCGCTCTGATTTAGAAACTTTAGCATAGCCATAGCCTGGCACATCCACAAAATAAAGACTATTTTCAATCAAATAGAAATTTAATGTCTGGGTCTTTCCTGGTTTAGAAGAGATCCGGGCCAACTTTCGGCGATCAATTAATGTATTGATAAAGGAAGATTTTCCCACATTGGAACGTCCTGCTAAGGCAATCTCTGGCAGAGTGCTTTCGGGATATTGGGCAGGAGAAACCGCACTGATGACGATTTCAGCGTTATGAACTTTCATTTCTCCACTCCTTTCAAAAATTCTCATAAAAAACAGGATACAAATCAGCGGACTTGTATCCTGTCGCATACTTGATTAACCAGCTTTTTTCTCTGATTTTCCGTAGACAATTTTTGGTTTGCCACCATCTGTTACCGCTTCTTTAGTGACGATTACTTTTTCGATGGTCTCATCGGAAGGGACATCAAACATAATGTCCAACATAATGTCTTCAATAATGGAACGCAAGCCACGAGCACCAGTGTTTCTAGCAATAGCTAAATCCGCAATCGCTCTTAATGCAGACGATTCAAATTCCAATTCGGTATCATCCAATGACAAGAGTTTGGTGTATTGTTTCACCAAAGCGTTTTTCGGTTCCGTTAAAATACGGACCAAATCTTCATTGGTTAACTTATCCAAAGCAGCCATAATTGGCAAACGGCCGATAAATTCTGGAATTAAACCAAATTTCAACAAGTCTTCAGGGATAATGTGTTGCATCACACTTTCTCCTTCAGCAAACTTCTTGTTGTCAGTGCCAAAACCAATGGTCTTTTCCCCCATACGGTTTTTGACGATGGTTTCAATTCCATCAAAAGCACCACCTACAATAAAAAGAATATTGGTGGTGTCGATTTGAATCATTTCTTGGTGAGGATGCTTGCGGCCACCTTGAGGGGGTACACTAGCTTCGGTACCTTCTAAAATCTTCAAGAGTGCTTGTTGGACCCCTTCACCAGAGACATCTCGGGTAATAGAGACATTTTCACTCTTTCGGGCGATTTTGTCGATTTCATCAATATAGATAATGCCTTTTTCAGCACGTTCCACATTGTAATCTGCAGCTTGTAGGAGTTTCAAAAGGATGTTTTCCACGTCTTCTCCTACATAGCCGGCTTCTGTCAAACTAGTAGCATCCGCAATGGCAAAAGGAACATTCAATGACCGAGCTAATGTTTGAGCTAAGAACGTTTTCCCAGAACCAGTAGGACCGATTAAACAAATATTACTCTTTTGTAATTCTACATCATCGGTTTCAGTTGCTTCCGCATTTACCCGTTTGTAGTGATTGTATACCGCTACTGCCAAGGCTTTTTTAGCACGACCTTGACCAATCACGTATTCATTTAAAATTTCTAAAATTTCTTGAGGTCTTGGAACTTCCAAAAACTCACGGGCAGCATCTTCATAAATCTGTTCGTCGATAATCTCTTTGCAAAGATCGATACACTCATTACAGATATAAACTCCGGGACCTGCTACGATCTTACGGACTTCTTCTTGGGTTTTACCACAGAAGGAACAACGAACCGCGTCGTTTCCGCTTGGATTATCATACATGGTCTTCACTCCTTGAATTGAACTTAAAAGTTACACTTAGAAGTTCCATACTAATTCCTCCATGCTCTGTGACGAGTGGACAGAATCTGACCTGAATAGTCTACGTTATCATAACATAATTAGAATAAAAGCAAAAGGACTTTCCTTTTATGACAAGGGTTCCTTAATCTTCCCGTAATACTTGAAAAAAAGAAGAACCGCTTTTTTTCGAGGGCTTCGACTCCAATGAAACTAGCACACTCTCTTATCCTACTATCCCAAAACCCCATTAAAAAAAGACCCCTCACAAGGAGAGATCTCAACCGTCAATGCTTATTTTTCAACAGCAGTGCCTGTGATTAATTCAACAGCTTTTTTCATCGTAATGTCATGTTTCAACATGTCTTCAGTCAAGACCCGTTTGATTTGTTCTTCTGGCATGTTGTAAGCTTCAGACAATTCTTTGATTTCATTGGCAATTTCTTCTTCTGTTGCATCTAGTTTTTCTTCTGCTGCAATGGCTTCGATGACCAAGTTTGTTTTCACTCGTTCGCCAGCTTCACCTTCGAATTGTTTGTGCAAGTCTTCTTCCGTAGAACCAGTTAATTGATAGTACATTTCAGCAGAGATGCCTTGACGTTGCATGTTGTTTAAAAATTCATCCATGGAACGGTGAACTTCATCATGAACCATCACGTGAGGCAAGTCCAAGATTTCCGCATTTTCAACGGCTTTTTTGATTGCTTCTTCGTCTTTGGCATCTTCCGCAGCTTTCGCTTTGGTTTCTTCCAATTCAGTGCGGTATTTCGCTTTCAAATCAGCTAAAGTTTCCACTGTATCGTCTACATCTTTGGCAAATTCATCGTCTAGTTCAGGTAATTCTTTGCCTTTTACTTCATGAACAACTACTTTGAACGTTGCTTCTTTACCAGCTAAGTCTTCTGCTTGATAGTCTTCTGGAAAAGTTACAGTAACATCAACGTTTTCGCCAGCTTTTTTGCCAACTAATTGATCTTCAAAGCCAGGAATGAAAGAACCAGAACCTAATTCTAGGGAGTAGTTTTCACCTTTGCCGCCTTCAAAAGCATCGCCATCAACGAAACCTTCAAAGTCAATAACAACTGTGTCGCCATTTTCAGCAGCGGCATCTTCTTTAATGACTAATTCTGCTTGTGCTTGTTGTTCCCGTTCCAAACGAGCATCCACATCAGCATCTGTTACTTCACGGTCTTGTTTAGAAACTTCTAATTCTTTGTATTGGCCTAATTTAACTTCAGGCTTAACCGTTACTTCTGCTTTAATAACCCAATCTTCGCCAGCTTCCATGCTTTCAACGTCGATTTGTGGTTGTGAAACTGGGTCAATCCCTGCTTCTTTTACTGCTGCTTCATAAGCTGCTGGTAAAACAGCGTTCAATGCATCTTCATAAAGAGCTGCTTCACCGTACATTTTGTTAAAGACAGTGCGGCTTACTTTCCCTTTACGAAAACCAGGAACATTTAAATTTCCTTTTACTTTATTGAAAGCTGTTGTTAAACCTTTTTGAACTTCTACTTGTGGAATTGAAAAAGTCAACACACCATCATTGGTGCCTGTTTTTTCCCATTTTGCAGTCATGTTTTTCCCTCCGAGTGAATAAAAATTTTCATATGAATGTGCTTAAAACATACTTTTTAATAGTACACTAAGGCCTTGAAATTGTAAACATTTTAGGCAAGATACCTGGGGATTTTTGCCATTTTTTCAAAGTTAGAGCTGGATTTGAAGCAAGCTGCGCCATTCTTGTTTTTCCAATTGAATCTTGTCGAATTCTTCTAAGCGAAAATCTTCTTGAATACCTAAAGCCACTTGGTATTCCACCCAGTAACTCTCAGCCCACTCTTCTGGGGCTTTTCTTTGCGGACAGAAGGGATAGGCCAAAGCAAAATGCGCTTTTACTTCTGCTTTAATACTATCTAACAGTACCGGATCTTCTTGACTGAAATTTGCTTCTAAATAATCAAGCATCTTGAGTAAAGCTGGATGATTTTCTGGTAACACAAGCTCTTTTAAGACACAATTTTGCTTGATTCCTTTTATATCTTGAATAAATAGCTCTTTTTCATACCCTAACTTGACTAATTCCTCCACTAAACGAGGTCGCAAGTATGGATTATAAGCTTTAGCTAAAATTTCTTTTGCAATGGTCACAAAGGATGCATAGGGTAGGCCTTTGGTTAATTCCTCCCATTTTTGATTGGGCAAGGGGAACTGACTGCCATTAACCTTCAATAAATATTCTCTTTTTTGATGTAGGCTCTCTGGATTATAAAAAGAAAAGACTTGTTCCAACTGCGTTAATTCTTGTTTGGCTTGTTCAAAGTCCACCATTGCCAACTCAGGCCGCTTGTTTGCAAAGCGCCAATACTTTCTGGCCAAGAGAAATTGCTGGTCTAAAAGATACAAGTGAAAAACTTGGTTAAACCCTGCTGGATCACAATCATATCGTTCTTGATACTCTTCGGCTAGAAGCAGGGCTTGGTGAAAGGCCCCTTGTTTTTCTAGACAACGATTGATTTGACAGTTTAATTCATAACTAGGATTCTTTTCGTAGACTTTTTCAAAATGTTTCAGAGCCTCTTGATAATCTCCCTTTTCCAAAGAAAGATTTCCTAGTTTTATCTCCCGTTCTTGATCATTAGGAAAGAGTATGGTCTGCCCCATTTTTTCACCCCTTTTAAATGAGTTCTTTGTTAAATGCTTTAATCAGATTAACGGTTACCACACTGGTCTCACTGAAATAATCCCCTACATGTTGTTTATACTTGCTAAAAGCCGCTGGTAAATAGCCGATGATTAAAGGAAAGCCCATAAGTATAAAGCGACAGACCGTTTCCCGAATCAAAATCGTCCCCCAGGTTAACTCTCCTTTTACCGAAACGACCCGTAAACCAAAGGCCATTTTCCCAATGGTCTGCCCGTGGTTAAATTTTGTCAGCAAAGTGAAGTACGCCAGGTAAATCCCGATACAAAAAAGATTGTACAAACCAAAATAATTTCCTGTATCCGCTAAACCCAATAAAGAATAAACCAACCCCACGGTACTTGTTTGAATGGCACTGATACAAAGCAAGTCTAAAACAAAAGCAAAACTACGCATCCAAAAACCAGCGTAAAAGTAACGTGGGAACCCTGGTTGCTCTCCTTCTGGTTCTTCGTAAGGTTGCCATTTTTGTTGTAGGCGTTTTAATTCAGTTCCTTTGGCTTTCTTCCGTCCTAAGACTTCTTTTTCATTGAAGAAAACTTTAGGCTTTGTGGACTTTTTACTTTCCTCTTTTTCAGCTGACATCTTACTCACCTCCATAATAATAAAGAGGCTTTGGTGACTCCGGTGTTCCTAAAGATTCCACCAAGTTGACTAAGCGACTGTTTTCCGTTTGTTTTAATCCTTGGGCTTCTGCTAATTTCACCCCAAGCCACGAAGAAGCAAAACTTGTAGCATTCACTTGATACTCAACCACTTGGGCATTTTCAAGATTTTGATCCGCTTTTAAAGCCGCTAAAGCATCTTCCGGAAACCCAATTTCATCGATCAACCCATTTTCTTTGGCTTGCGCTCCATCGTAAATCCGACCATCAGCTAGCGTCCGTACTGCTTCTTCAGACATCTTACGTCCATTGGCCACCGTTTTGACAAAACGACTAAAGGCACTGTCCACATAAGCTTGCAATACCGCTTTGTCTTCAGCAGTAGGTTCTCGGGTGCTGGAACCGATATCTTTTAATGCACCACTTTTCACCGTGGTGTCTTCAATCCCTAATTTTTCAAACAAACCAGCATAATTGGTTCCCGACATAATGACACCAATCGAGCCGGTAACAGTCTCTTCACTGGCAAAAATCTTGTCTGCAGCTGCAGAAATATAATACCCGCCACTGGCAGCCATTTGTTTCATACTGACGTAAAGAGGAATTCCCGCTTCTTTAATAGCAGCCATTTTTTTAGCAATTTCGGCACTTTCATAAACACCACCACCAGGAGAATTTACTTCTAATAAAATCCCCTTAATTTGATCATCATTTGCCGCCTCATCTAACTCTTCTAAAAAACGTTGATGATCATAGGTTTCACTGGCAAACAAACTACTAGAACCCGTATCCGCAATGGTACCATCCACAGAGAGCTTTAAAATCTGCTGACTTTCTGAACCTTCTTCAATAACTGTTTTTTCTAGTTCGTGATTGCCATAAAGCAGTTCATTGATTCCTTTTAATTCATCTTCATCTGGTACTTGGGTTACTCGTTGCGTCATTCCGGAAAAAATCAACAACCCCGCCGCAATAGCCAAGGCTACCCATCTTCTTTGATTCATTTTCCACACTCCCCTATTTCTCGTACCTATAACTGGTTCAGATTATCGGTTAATACAGATTTTCAATAATAATAACCGTTTCAAGATCACCTTGTGTTTCAAATTTTTCTGCTTTTTCTGGCAATGCAAACCCAGGAAAGCGTTCATTGGTCAATGAATCTGTCACAGTAAAACCTTGGGCTGTAGCGACTTTAATCGCGCCAGGCAAAATTTCCTGTAAGCTATCCCAACCGGTATCTAAAAAGACTTTAGTTTCCGGTGTAATCTCAGGATTCTCCTCTAAGGAAGCCACCACCGCCTTTAGTTCTTGAAAGCTCATTTGCTGTACTCGATTTTCCATGGTCATCCTCCCATTTAATACTCTACTTGAAATGATACCTTATTTAATTACAGAAACAAAACACTTTTCAATATTTTTCTTTTGCCGTCAATCAAACTTTATTTTAGTTGTCTCCTTTTAAAATTGGTCTATTCAAAAAAAAATTCTTTTTTCTTTTGAAATCCCCTTTACGTTTAGTAAACCTTTTCATCGCGGATTTTAAAGACCTTTAATAAATAATAAATCGTCCCTTCAAATCCCCACCCTCCCAAAACAACTATACCAATTTATTTAAAATAGATTTAACGTTGACATAAAATGCGATTAAAGATACAATATTCCTGTGTTTTTATAAAATAAATTCCAGGAGGATAGTTAGACCATTAGGATAGCGCCTGGCCTGTTCCAACAGGTGACGAGGAGAGAGCTTATCGAAAAATTCGGCGGATGGCTCTGGGGACTGCACTCTTTAGCTTATGGCAAAACACTTTTGCAAAAAAGTGAGACAGAGACTTAAGCAAGCAGATAAAAACACATCATAAACTAAAAGAAACTAAGAAAGTAGGACAGTTTACATGTGTGGAATTGTAGGAATTATTGGAAAACAACAGGCAGAATTGGTAATTTTACAAGGTTTAGAACGTTTAGAATATCGGGGATACGACTCAGCAGGTTTATATGTCGCCAATCGCACTTCTAGCCATCTTATAAAAGCCCAAGGACGGATTAAAAACTTAGCAGAAAAAGTGACTCCAGAAGTAACAGGAACGATTGGTATAGGACATACACGCTGGGCAACTCATGGGAAACCAAGTGAGGCCAATGCGCATCCCCATACTTCTGCCAGTGGTCGTTTAGTATTAGTGCATAATGGCGTCATTGAAAATTTTGATGAATTGCACCAAACTTACTTAGCTGACCACCAATTCAAAGGTCAAACCGATACCGAAATCGTAGTTCATTTAATTGAAGAACTAATGAACCAAGAGGATCTTACTACGGAAGCAGCTTTCCAAAAAGTTCTCGGCATGATCCAAGGCTCCTACGCTTTTGCCCTAGTGGATCAGCAAAATCCCGACGTGCTTTACGTAGCAAAAAATAAAAGCCCTCTTTTAATTGGCTTAGGAGATGGTTTCAACGTAGTTTGTAGTGATGCCATGGCTATGATCGATCAAACACACGAATTTGTAGAAATTGCTGATGGTGAAATGGTGATCGTTACCCCAGACAAAATCACTATTTACGATAGACAAGGAACCCCCGTCTTCCGTCCATCTTATGAAGCCCAACTTGATTTGACCGATATTGAAAAAGGGACATATCCTTACTATATGTTAAAAGAAGTAGACGAACAGCCAGCTGTTATGCGTCGCCTAGTACAAGAATACCGAAATGAAGATGGCAGCATTGCCATTGAAGCTAGCTTATTGAAACAAATCGCTAATAGTGATCGAATTTACATCGTGGCGTGCGGTACTAGTAATAACGCAGGCTGGGCTGCCAAAAAACTTTTTGAAAGCTTAACCCAACTCCCAGTGGAAATTCATTTATCCAGTGAATTTGGTTACAATATGCCTTTGCTCTCTGAAAAACCTTTCTTTATCTATTTAAGCCAAAGTGGTGAAACAGCTGACAGCCGGCAAGTATTGGTTAAAACCAATGAAATGGGCTATCCAGCCTTAACTATTACCAACGTAGCTGGTTCTACTTTATCAAGAGAAGCGGACCATACATTATTACTATATGCCGGCCCAGAAATTGCTGTAGCTTCCACTAAAGCCTACACTGCCCAAATCGGCGTTATGGCGATTCTTGCTACGGCATTGGGACGGCAAAAAGGAATTTCCGCTGCTAGCGACTTTGACGTCTTCTACGAACTAGGTCTTGTAGCCACCGGCATGGAAAGTCTTATTTCTGAAAAAGAACGCTTCAGTGAACTGACTGCCGAATACTTAACTACCACCCGGAATGCTTTTTACATCGGTCGTGGCAATGATTATTATGTGTCCATGGAAGCGGCTTTAAAATTAAAAGAAATCTCTTATATTCAAGCAGAAGG
This sequence comes from Enterococcus sp. 2201sp1_2201st1_C11_2201SCRN_220225, assembly GCF_040925905.1. Lineage (NCBI taxonomy): Bacteria > Bacillati > Bacillota > Bacilli > Lactobacillales > Enterococcaceae > Enterococcus > Enterococcus sp. 2201sp1_2201st1_C11_2201SCRN_220225. Next base: position 63,666 of record NZ_JBCOJC010000001.1, on the reverse strand, counting down.
CTTTGCCGCTGGAGAATTAAAACACGGTACCATCGCTTTGATTGAAGAAGGCACTCCTGTGATTGGAATCATTACCGAAGAAGTTACGGGTTCACATACTCGTGGCAATTTGAAAGAAGTGGAAAGTCGTGGTGCTCACACATTAGTGATGGTCAGCGAAAACTTAGCCAAAGTTGGCGACCAGATTCTACTTCCACACGTTCACCCCTTCTTAACTAGCTTAATTGCTGTTTTACCAACGCAACTATTGGCTTACTTTGCTACTTTGCAACGAGGATATGATGTGGACAAACCACGAAACTTAGCGAAATCCGTTACAGTGGAATAATTATGAACTAAAGCCAAAAGTAGCCCTTAGGTTTAACAAACCAAAAAAGGGCTACTTTTTTGATTCAATTAATTGAATCAAAATAAAATCTTTCCTATTAAAAAAACTTCACCCACTAACTACTAAGCATTAGTGGGTGAAGCCTTTTTTACTTTATTCGATTCCGATTTCTGCCCGAACAACTGCGGCAATTTTTTCTACATAATAGTTCACTTTTTCATCGGTTTCTGCTTCTGCCATGACTCGCAACAAAGGTTCTGTTCCGGAAGGTCGCACCAAGATGCGGCCATTGCCGGCCATTTCTTCCTCTGCTTCTTCAATGACCGCTTTAATGGCTGGTACATCCATAGCGCCGTATTTATCAGACACACGAATATTGACTAACTTCTGAGGATAGATGGTCACTTCTGCTGCTAATTCAGATAGTTTTTTGCCCGTTGCTTTCATAATGCTCAACAACTGAATCCCGGAAAGCATACCGTCACCTGTGGTGTTGAAATCCAAGAAAATCATGTGACCGGATTGTTCCCCGCCAAAATTATAATCATTTTTCCGCATTTCTTCTACTACATAGCGATCCCCCACTTGAGTGATCACATCTTTTAGGCCAATTTCTTCCACTGCTTTATGGAAACCTAGGTTACTCATTACAGTGGTAACAATAGTGTCTTGTTTCAAACGTTTTTTGCTAGCTAAATATTTGGCGCAGATGTACATGATTTTGTCTCCATCCACGATATTACCTAGCTCATCTACTGCAATCACTCGGTCCCCATCGCCATCAAAGGCCAAACCAGCATCAGCACCTTTTTCTAATACAAAGGCCGCCAGAGCCTCAGGATGAGTGGAACCCACGCCATCATTGATATTTAAGCCATCAGGTTTTGTACCGATGGTGAAAAATTCGGTTTCCAAATCGGCAAATAATCGGTTTACACTAGTAGCTGTGGCACCATTGGCGGCATCAATGCATAAGGTTAATCCGGAAAGATCACCGGTAATGGTTTGTTCCAAGAATTGAGAATACTTCAACAGTCCTTCTGGAAATTCTTCCACAGTTCCTAAACCTTCTGCAGATGGGCGAGGCAATAAATCTTCACTAGCATCTAACAAGGCTTCGATTTCTAGCTCTTGGTCATCTACTAATTTAAACCCATCGGCTCCGAAAAATTTGATGCCGTTGTCTAGTGCTGGATTGTGAGAAGCAGAAATCATGACCCCAGCGCTGGCTTTTTGAACCCGGGTTAAGTATGCAACCCCTGGTGTAGAAATCACACCTAGTTGGAAGACTTCAATTCCTACTGATAATAAGCCTGCGATTAAAGCACTTTCTAACATTTGACCAGAAATTCGCGTATCTCGACCGACTAAAACCCGAGGTCGTTTATCATCGCTTTCGTGTTGGCTTAATACATAGCCACCACAGCGACCTAATTTAAAGGCCAATTCCGGCGTTAATTCTACATTTGCTTCGCCTCTGACGCCATCTGTTCCAAAATATTTTCCCATGTTCATACTCCTTCATCAAAATGATCCTAATGTTATTTCTAGGAATGATTTTGTCGACTCTCGCCGACTGATGTATTAGTTATTAGTTTTTCGAATTGGTGGTACTCTCTTGTGACGCACTACTTTCTGAAGTAGACGTTGAGCTTACGGCTTCGCTACTTTTCGTAGTAGATGGAGTGGTTTCTTGATTATTGGTAGATTGATTTCCTCTCGTTTGAGAATTGCTACTTGGAGTAGTCGTGCTATTACTTGTAGCCAGTCGCGGTGTAATCGTAACTGAAACTTCTGTTGGTTGTACGGTTAATCCATCATCCACCAGTATCGGTACTTTTTTGGTCGTTGTCCGCGTGATATCCGAAACATCTACTAATACCGGCAACTCAGAAATCTCATCCAGGGCAGATTGCTGGCCAGTGATAATGGCTGTTGTTTCAGCCAAATCTAAGGCCACACTGCTAACATTACTTGCTAGCGTCCCTGTTTGTTGCGGATAAAGCAAGACTTGTTTTTGAGGTGCACTTAAGACTACTTTCACCGTCACCTCAGCTGGATCAGATTCTACACTTAAGGTATTGCCTTCTTTATCCAAGGCTTGAATCCGAACTTTTTCCTCAAGGTTTTCATCGGTAACTTTGGCTGAATCCACCGTTGCCACCAATCGATCAATCTCTTTTAACGTTTGAGCGCCAGTGGTAATGTTTACTTCTTCAGGGCTCACACTGACACTATCTAATGTATACCCCTCTGTCAGATTCGCTGTGGACACGACTGGTTCCACCGACATCTTTTCTGAAGTCTTACTTTCTATTGTCACCGTGATTTTTGCTGGGGTAATCGTGCCACTTACAGCAGAACTCATGTTTTGCAAGCGTAGTTTCACTTCATGAGTACCTTCCCCTAAGCCGGTTAAATCGGCAATCACTTCAAAATTCCGAGTTTCCACATTGGCTTCCGCATTTAGCTGTACTCGATTAATACTGCTTAGCTTCACTGAAACTGTAGGACTATAACCATGAATGTAATATTTCTCGTTATCGTAGTAAGGTTGGACTTTTACGTTGTTTAACGTTTCTTCAAAAGCTTCCGTAGAATTAGTGGAAATCTGAGAAACCAAGCTCCGCCCATTGGCATAGAAGAACAGAATCAACGCAAAAATTAAAGCTGTAAAACCATACAAAACGTTTGTACGGATTCTTATTTTGGGTTTCTTCATTTTTTGCCTCCTTTACCAACGCCTGTGACACCATCAATAAAGGATTGCAAAATACCTTTTTTACTTTCTACTGTATCTGTGACCAGCTCTGCTTGCAACAAGTCCAGAAATTCCGTTTGCGTCAACCCTGGTCGCAATTCATTGTTTAAGGTAATGCTAATATCCCCGGTTTCTTCAGAGACTACAACGGTCAAGGCATCACTGACTTCACTGACACCAACTGCCGCCCGATGCCTTGTTCCAAATTCTTTTGGAATCAACATACTCTCTGATAAAGGTAGATAGGCACAAGCCACAGCAATTTTATCTTGTCGTAAAATAACTGCCCCATCATGAAGGGGTGTATTGGGAATAAAGATATTGATCAACAATTCTCCGGTAATATCCGCATCTAGTGGAATCCCCGTTTCGATGTATTCCTCAAGGCCGGTATTGCGTTCGATGGTAATTAAAGCCCCGATGCGTCGTTTCGACATATACTGCACCGCTTTATCCAAGGCTTTGATCAATTTCTCTTCTTCTCGTTGCTCAGTCTTAGTGGATAAAAACAATGAGCTACGCCCTAAGTGCTCCAGCCCTCGACGAATTTCCGGCTGGAAGATCACAATTGCTGCAATCACCCCATAAGTAATGACTTGATCCATCAACCATGATAAAGTATGCAGACCAATCAATTCCGCTCCTAAGCGTATGGCAATAAATACCGCGACTCCTTTAAATAGTTGAATCGCTTTGGTTCCTCTCACTAACTGAATCAGCTTATAGATTAAGTACCAAACCACCAAAATATCTAGTACATTTACGAGAAAGCTGATTGAAAAGATATCAGTCGTAAAGATCTCTTGCCAGTTTTGGATATTAAAAAAATCGTCTAATTTAAAAGACACAGGCAGACCTCCTTTGCTGCTGACTTCCTTACACAGTATACCATATTGTCCGATTTTTGAAGCAAAATCCTTGTAAAAAACATGAAAACTCCTGATTAAAAGCTTTTCTGCCACCTGAGATAAAAAACTAGCCATCCTTACCATTTTTGCTTACACTAAAGAAAAAAGAAGGTGTTTACATGGATATTACCATCATCAAAGGGGAACTGACAAATCAAGAGACTGGCATTCCCATTGGGCAAAAGAATGCGCCCCACCACTCCCGGGAGTTTTTAAATTTGGCTTGTCCGTACTGTAACAAATGGTTTCTTGCTTCTAGTGATTTATTAAATAAAAAAACAAATTCCGGTCAGTTGCTGCGAACAATCAAATTATTAGATAAAGACAAAGAAAGTTTGCGAAAAGGCAATTTTCTCCATGACTATGTACCAAAAACAGATTCCCAAAAAACAATCGCTGCTATTACCGATATTTTTGTTACTCAAAAAGAATGGCAAGAGTTGTCATTAACGGAATTAAAAGACTTTGCAGAAAATCAATTAGGTCTTTCTCTATCCGCGGATCACGAGATGAAAGAAGCAGTCAAAAAAGAAGCCAACGCTGCCAATATCCAATTTGTCCCTACGATTTGGTTAGACGGCCATCTTTTTGATGAAAGCATTGAACTTGAAACCCTTGAAGAATACTTAGGGTAAAAACTTCTTTCAGTAAAAAGGAACACTCTTTGTTGTCCTGCTCTACTTTTATGAACTACTTTGAGTAAAACCATTACAGACAATCGTAAGCAAAGAGGCATTGAAACAATCCACAAAAGGGTTGTCTCAATGCTTCTTTAGGCTTCTGAACGCAGGCGTTCCGCGTATTCATTAATTTTACGAATCCGGTGATTAATTCCCGATTTTGAAATTGCTCCAGAAGGAATCATCTCTCCTAGTTCTTTTAAGCTAATTTCCGGATGTTCCAAACGTAGCGTGGCGATTTCTTGAAGTTTTTCTGGTAAGGCTTGTAAACCTACATGATTTTCAATAAAACGAATATTATCAATTTGTTTGGAAGCTGCATCAATGGTCTTGTTCATATTGGCGGTTTCGCAATTCACCAGGCGATTAACAGAATTACGCATATCCCGCACAATGCGCACATCTTCAAACTTCAACATGGAGTTTGTCGCGCCAATTAAAGTCAAGAAATCCGCGATTTTCTCGGCTCCTTTTAAATACGCAATATAGCCATTACGGCGTTCTAACGTACGGGCATGGAGATGATAATAATTCAACATATCACAGATGTCTTGATTATGTTCTTCATATAAAGAATAGATTTCTAAATGATAACGACTCGTTTCTGGATTGTTAATGGAACCTGAAGCCATAAAGGCCCCTCGCAAATATGAACGCATCTTTTGTGCATTGCCCATGATTTCATCAGAGACATGGCTGTGAACCATCATCCCTTCCATGATATCCAGTTCCGTTAACACTCGTTTCGTATCTTGTTTCAAGCGCACGATATAGACGTTATTCTTTTTTAACTTCATCTTTCGGCGTACTAAAAGTTCACTGCGGACATCAAAATGGTCTTTTAATAACGTATAAATCCGCCGAGCAATGGCGGCGTTTTCTGTTTGAACATTGAGCACAAACTGATGATTGGTAATACTCAGTGAACCGTTCATCCGCAATAAAGCAGCTAGCTCAGCCTTAGCGTGTTCTCGATGAACTTCTAGTCCCGTTAATTCCTTTTTTACATCAGCGGCAAATGACATGTTCTCGCCCCCTTTCTAAAAGCTGTCTGTTTATGACTTAGCCCCGTATAAAATGGTCAATAACTCTTCTACGACTTTATCACCATCATGAAAGACACCTTTGTCCCGCAATTTCAAAAAATCTGTGGAAACCACGCGACATCCTTCATTTCGTAAACCTTTAAAATCATGTTTCACTTGTACCAAATATTCATCATAAATCTCAAAATCCATATAACCTTCTGGCACTTTTTCTGTATTCACTAAGACCGTGTCGACAAAAGACTCCCCTAAATGTTTATGAAGCACTTGAACGTGATTGGCATCGGTAAAATGCTCTGTTTCTCCTTTTTGGGTCATGATATTACAAATATAGACCGTCTCTGCTGCGGTTTTTCGCACTGCTTCCCCAATTTCAGAAATCATTAAATTTGGCAAAATACTAGTAAACAAGCTTCCCGGTCCCAAAACGATCATATCTGCATCTAAAATTGCATTTACCACTTTGCGAGCAGCCTTTGGTTCTTCGGTATCCATTTGATTGCGCACAAAAACACGGTCGATCGTTTTACGATCAACAGCAATTTTAGACTCACCCACTGCCTCGCTGCCATCTTTAAAGATAGCATGAAGTACTAATGGTGTCTCACTGCTGGGGTACACATGACCATCCACATGTAGCATCTTGCTTAAAAGTTGTACGGCTTCATACGTACTCCCCCGCATTTCAGCAATCGCCGCAATAATTAAATTTCCTAAAGCGTGGTTTGCCAAAAAATTATCCTCTTTTTTAAAACGATACTGGAAAATATCCTCATAAAGTTTCGGCATATCTGACATAGCTACTAGTACATTTCGTAAATCCCCAGGCGGTGCCATGGCAATGGAATCCCGAATCGCACCACTAGAACCGCCATCATCTGCCACCGTGACCACTGCAGTGATGTCCACACTTTCATTTCGCAAACTATTTAAAATTACTGGCAGGCCAGTCCCGCCGCCGATCACCACTACTTTGGGCCGACGAATCCGATAGGTTTTCATCTTCATGAGCGATTCACCGTTTCCTTACGTTTATCTTTGTCACGATGGGTAATATTAACTTTGTAATCTTTTGCTAGGGCTTGACCTACCCGTTCTGTTAAAGCCACCGAGCGATGTTGTCCGCCAGTACAGCCAATAGCGATGGTTAGACTACTTTTCCCTTCGTTTACATACCCCGGCATAATCGTTGTCAAAAGATCAATAAATTTTTCATAAAAGGCTTCGGTTTCTTCAAAGGACATCACGTATTCATAGACTGGCGCATCCATTCCTGTTAATGGACGTAAATCATCAATATAATGAGGATTTGGCAAAAAGCGCACGTCCATTACTATATCTGCATCAATGGGCAAACCGTATTTAAAACCAAAGGAAACCATTTCTACCCGGAAGCCGTGATCTTGAGAAGTTCTAAATTCTTGATTGATCTTCTCACGTAACTGACGTGGCGTCATCGTTGTGGTGTCAATCACAATCGTAGCTTTCGGTTTTAAATCCTCTAAAATTGCCCGCTCCTTACGAATCCCTTCCGTAATTAAGCCATCCATCGCTAAAGGATGGGCCCGTCGAGTTTCTTTGTAGCGAGAAACCAACTCTTCATCCGTCGCATCTAAAAAGAGGACTTGAGTATCAATAAAATGAGTATTTTCAATACTTACAAGCATGGATTGAATCTCTTCAAAAAAAGTACGTGACCGCAAATCAACCACTAAGGCAATTTTAGTAATTTTGTCCGATTCTTTAATTAGCTCCCAAAATTTGGGAATCAAAGAAGGTGGCATATTATCAATACAGAAAAAACCCATATCTTCAAAACTCTGGATGGCGACTGTTTTACCAGCCCCACTCATCCCAGTAATAATCACTAGCTGTAAATTATCTTGCATGGAAATCAAACTCCCTTCACATTACCTATCTTTTCGCTATCCATCATTATAGCATGCCGGGCGTGTCCTTGCTATCTTTTTACTGAAAACTTACATTTCCCTACAAAAACTATCGCCCTGATTTTTTTGCGAAAAACTTGTCATCACGTAGTAGCGAATCTCCTTTATTCCTAGTCTTGTCAAAATATAAAAAAACGCCTTCCTCACTCAGGAAGACGTACTCTTTATTTTATCTTTCGGTCCTCTAATGCACGTTCAATGGTACAATCCACCAAGATTGACTGGGCGTCAACCACGTGATAACCGTGACCTGGCGCATGTTCTTCCATTAAAGAAAGCTCAGTACAGCCTAATACCACACTTTCACATCCCTGTCCTTCAATGGCATCTGCCAAAATTTCATGATACAGAGGTACATTCAGAAAGTCTCGTTCCTTAATATCTCCATAAATCAATTGATTCACCTTATTTTGTAAGGCAGCTGGAGGATTTACCACTTCAAAGCCAGCATTTGTTAATTCTTTTGTATAAACTCCTGCTTTTACACTGCCTTCTGTTCCCAAAAAAGCAACTTTTCCGCCATGTTGCTTACCCGATAAAGCTTTCGCTGCTTCTCTTGGCATATGTAAAATTGGAATTTCAGTAGCTTTTTGTAACTGGTCATAAAAATAATGAGCGGTGTTACAAGTCAAAACAATGAAATTTGGCCCTAATAAATTTTGTTTGGCAATATCATCTAATAAATAAGGCAATGGGTCTGCCGCAGTCTCAGGCTCTAAAATAGCCTGTGTTCGATCGGGTACAGTGGCGTGATTGAACAAGACATAATTCAAATAATCCTGATCCTTATGGGTAATGGTTCGTTGATTTAAAATTCGCACAAAACTTTCTGTGGCCATAGTCCCCATGCCACCCATAATACTAAAAAAGTTCTCCAACTGTACTCCTTCTTTCCCGGATTCAGCCTGCCAGCTAACTTCGCTAGTGCCTCAACCTATTTTCAGTATCTTATCATACACTAGAAAAGGAGCGTAAAGCAAGGCTCCACGCTCCTAGTAAGAAAATCATAGGAAAAATTTAGTTCAAGACTCGTTTCAAATACTGTCCAGTGTAACTTTCTGGTACTTTGGCAATATCTTCAGGAGTTCCAGTAGCCACGATTGTACCACCGCCGTCTCCACCTTCTGGCCCTAAGTCGATTAACCAATCGGCCGTTTTAATCACATCTAAATTGTGTTCAATGACTAAAACCGTATTTCCTGCATCCACTAAACGTTCCAAAACTTGCAGTAAGCGAGCAATATCATCGGTATGCAAGCCTGTAGTTGGTTCATCCAAAATATAAAAACTCTTGCCGTTCGATTTTTTATGCAGCTCACTGGCCAATTTCATCCGTTGAGCTTCCCCACCTGATAAGGTAGTGGCTGGTTGTCCTAACGTGACGTAACCCAAACCTACATCCACGATGGTTTCTAGTTTCCGGTGAATTTTAGGAATGTGTTTAAAGAATTCCACTGCATCTTCTACCGTCATCTCGAGAATTTCAGCAATATTTTTGCCTTTATAGTGCACTTCTAAAGTTTCTGAATTGTAGCGTTTTCCATGACAGACTTCACAAGGAACATAAACATCAGGTAAGAAATGCATCTCGATTTTAATGATACCATCGCCCTTACAAGCTTCACACCGGCCACCTTTGACGTTAAAGCTGAAGCGTCCTTTCTTATAGCCGCGAATCTTTGCTTCATTGGTCTTGGTAAAAAGATCGCGAATGTCATCAAAAACACTGGTATAAGTAGCTGGATTACTACGCGGCGTACGACCAATTGGACTTTGGTCAATGTCAATGATCTTTTCAATTTTTTCATAGCCAGTAATCTTTTTAAATTTCCCAGGCTTATGGGAGTTGCGGTTGATTTTTTGGGCCAATGCTTTCTTTAAAATCTCATTGACCAAAGTAGATTTACCAGAACCGGAAACACCGGTAACTGCAATAAATTTGCCTAATGGAAAATCCACATTGATATCTTTTAAATTATTTTCGGAAGCTTTGGTGATGGTGACTTTGCCGCCATTGCCTTTTCTACGTTCACTTGGCACTGGAATGCTCTTTTTACCAGATAAGTATTGGCCGGTGATGGACTCAGCCACTTCGGCCACTTCTTTAGGCGTTCCGGCAGCTACGATTTCGCCCCCTTGAGCCCCTGCTCCAGGCCCTACATCAATCAAGTAGTCCGCTGCCCGCATAGTATCTTCATCGTGCTCTACCACGATTAAAGTGTTGCCTAAATCCCGCATTTTTCGTAATGAATCCAAGAGACGGTCGTTATCTCGCTGATGCAAGCCAATGGAGGGTTCGTCTAAAATGTACAGTACCCCGGATAAATTGGAACCGATTTGAGTGGCCAGCCGAATCCGCTGAGCTTCTCCTCCAGATAATGTGCCACTGGCGCGACTTAACGTTAAGTATTCCAAGCCGACATTTCGTAAAAAGTTTAAACGATCGTCAATTTCTTTTAAAATCGGTCGGGCAATGGTTTGCTCTTGTTCGGTTAATTTTAGACTTTCAATAAAGTCTAATGATTTATCAATGGCCAACTGGCTCAGCTGTCCAATATTCACTTCATTGATCTGGACGGATAAGGCTTGTGGATTTAAACGATAGCCATGACAAGCTTGACAAGTTAATTCTGTCATATAAAGACGCATTTGTTCCCGGGTAAAATCACTATTGGTTTCATGGAAACGGCGATTAATATTCGTCAGTACCCCTTCAAAAGGCACTTCCACATCCCGCACACCGCCAAAGTCATTTTCATAATGGAAATGAAAGGCTTCTCCATTGGAACCTCGCAAAATAATTTCTCGATGTTCTTCAGGCAAGTCTTCAAAAGGGGTATCCATATCAATTCCAAAACTTTCACAAGCTTGTCGCAATAATTCAGGATAATATTGAGAACTAATGGGATTCCAAGGAGCAATCGCCCCTTCTGCTAAGGTTTTCGTCGCATCAGGAATGACCAAATCCTCATCCACTTCCAATTTAATGCCTAATCCATCACACTCAGGACAAGCACCAAAGGGAGCATTGAAAGAAAAAAGGCGAGGCTCCAATTCTCCTACTGTAAAGCCACAGATAGGACAGGAATAATGTTCACTAAAAAGCATTTCTTCTTGACCGATTACATCCACTACTGCATAGCCTTTAGATAACTGTAACGCTGTTTCAAAGGAGCCAAATAATCTCGAACGTACGCCTTCTTTAACTACAATCCGGTCAATGACAATGCTGATTTCATGTTTACGATTTTTTTCAAGTTCTGGTACTTCAGTGATTTCATAAATTTCACCATCTACGCGCACGCGAACATAGCCTTCTCGTTGAATCATTTCAAAGACTTTTTTGTGCTGACCTTTTTTCTGATAAACAATCGGTGCCAAAATTTGAATTTTGGTGCGTTCTGGTAAAGCCAGCACTGCATCTACCATTTGTTCCGGAGATTGGCTGGTGATTTCAATATGGTCATTAGGACAAATCGGATGCCCCACTCGAGCATACAATAGCCGCAAGTAATCATTGACCTCAGTGACAGTTCCCACTGTGGATCGCGGATTTTTACTAGTGGTTTTCTGGTCAATGGAAATTGCCGGACTCAAGCCATCAATACTATCCACATCTGGTTTATCCATTTGGCCTAAAAATTGGCGGGCATAAGCGGAAAGGCTCTCCACATAACGCCGTTGCCCTTCTGCATAAAGGGTATCAAAAGCCAATGAACTCTTGCCAGAGCCAGATAGTCCCGTTACTACTACCAACTCATCTCTAGGAATCGTTACATCAATATTTTTTAAATTATGGGCTCGTGCCCCACGAATCACAATTTTATCATTTGCCATAATTGGCCTCCTTACAAAACAGCTATTACAAGGCTGCTTTTAGTTCTAAAATCGTATCTCTAAGCGTTGCTGCTGTTTCAAAGTCCAAGGCTTTGGCAGCATCTTTCATCTCTTTTTCCAACTTCAAGATTAACGTTTCGCGATCTTCTTTCGACATATCATCGTAATCGGCTAACGTGTACGTTGCTTCCTCTTCTGCTACTTTCGTAATGGCAATTAAATCGCGAATTTCCTTAATAATCGTCTTCGGTACGATCCCGTGCTCCTGGTTATACTGCTCTTGAATGCTACGGCGACGGGCGGTTTCATCAATGGCTTTTTTCATAGAATCCGTGATTTTGTCCGCATACATAATAACCTTCCCCTCTGCATTTCGAGCAGCTCGACCAATGGTTTGGACTAAGGAACGTTCACTGCGCAAGAAACCTTCTTTATCCGCATCTAATATCGCCACTAAAGAAACTTCCGGCACATCTAGTCCTTCTCGCAAAAGATTAATCCCCACTAAGACGTCGAATTCACCTAAGCGTAAATTACGGATGATTTCCGTTCGTTCTAAGGTTTTGATATCACTGTGCAAATATTTGACTTTAATGCCTAATTCTTTCAAATAATCCGTTAAATCTTCGGACATTTTCTTAGTTAGCGTGGTGACAAAGACTCGCTGATCTTTAGCCGCTCGTTCATTGATTTCACCAACTAAATCATCAATTTGTCCCATAATTGGCCGCACTTCAATCAATGGATCCAACAATCCTGTTGGTCGAATAATCTGTTGGACCACAATATCTGTTTGGGTTTCTTCGTAAGGTCCTGGCGTAGCGGAAACATAGACGATTTGATGGACATGCTCTTCAAATTCTTCCAAGCGCAATGGACGATTGTCCAAAGCAGAAGGCAAGCGAAAACCATAGTCCACTAACATTTGCTTCCGGGCGCGATCCCCATTGTACATCCCTCTAATTTGAGGCATGGTAACGTGGGATTCATCAATTACAATTAAATAATCTTCAGGGAAAAAGTCCAGCAAAGTATACGGTGGTTCTCCCGGATTACGACCATCCATGTGACGGGAATAGTTTTCAATTCCTGAGGTATACCCCATTTCCCGCAACATTTCAATATCATAATTCGTGCGTTGTTCTAAGCGTTGGGCTTCCAATAATTTATTGTCATCCCGCAAAATTTTCAAACGAATATCCAATTCCGCTTGAATACTGGCAATGGCATGTTCCAAATGATTTTCATCGGTAACGAAGTGAGTCGCTGGGAAAATCGAGACATGCTCAGTTTCGCTGATAATTTCGCCCGTTAAGGCATCAACTTCTCGAATTCGATCAATTTCATCCCCAAAAAATTCCACCCGCAATGCCCGCTCATCCCGTGAAGCTGGGAAGATTTCCACTACATCTCCTCGCACTCGAAAGCGTCCCCGTTGAAAATCAATATCGTTTCGCTCAAATTGGACCTCAATCAAGCGCCGAAGTAATTGATCTCGGCTGATTTCCATGCCTACTCGCAATGACACTACTTGTTTTTGATACTCCATGGGAGAACCTAAACCAAAGATACAAGAAACCGAAGCCACTACGATCACATCATTGCGTTCCAATAAGGAGCTGGTAGCTGAGTGGCGTAGTTTGTCGATTTCATCATTAATGCTAGAATCTTTTTCAATATATGTATCCGAAGATGGGACATAGGCTTCTGGCTGGTAATAGTCATAATAACTGACAAAGTATTCCACAGCATTATTCGGGAAAAATTCTTTAAACTCCCCGTACAATTGTCCGGCTAAGGTTTTGTTATGGGCAATAATCAACGTTGGCTTATTTACTTGTTGAATCAAATTAGAAATCGTATAAGTCTTCCCGGTACCTGTCGCCCCCAACAAAACTTGGGCTTTTTCTCCGGCTTGAACTCCTGCTACTAATTCTTTAATGGCTTCTGGTTGATCGCCAGCTGGTTGATACTTGGAAACCAATTCAAACTGGTGATTTGTTTTACGTTCAATCACAGAAATCATCCTCTCTTCTTCCCTAGTGTACCTTCTTTTAGCAAACTTGCCATAAAAAAGGTTTCCTAACTTGCTTATTTTACCATAGCGAACATATTTTCGCTATTTTTTATCACTGGACTAAAGCGAAAGCATAAATCCTTTACTTCTTCTTCAGAATTTTTGACGCATTGGCTACAAAAAAGAAGGGGAATACAAAAATCCCCTTCTGACACTTCTTACTTTTCTATTACTTGCTCGTGCTTTTTCAATAAAATAACTAACAACAAAAGCGCACCTAAAGCCACAACAATTATGATAATTCTAGAAAGATTGCCATTAAACAACGCATCTCCTCCTAGTGCATAAAAAACCGAAGTAGGCAAGACACCCAATAACACAGGAAACAGCACTTCTTTTATTGTGAAAGCTTTTAATGTGGCGGTATAGTTCACTAAAAAAGTCGGGACAATGGGAATCATATAGCCCAGCATTAAACCAATTTTAGGATGCTTCATCTTAGCAATTGCTTGCACCCACGCATTCTTTTTATGCTGTGGATCAATCAATTTGATTTTACGAAAGAGGCTGATTGCTAGCAAGTTTCCTGCTAAACTCCCCGTGCAATTAATCAAACTTCCCCAATAAGGCCCATAACAAACACCAACAAAAATGCAAATCACAGAAGTTGGAATTCCCGGTAAGGCGCACATCACCGTAATGAGTAATAATAAAAGTAAAGCCGCTTCTATCCCATGGGAACGAACTTGTGCCAATAAAAGTTTCTTTGAGACTTTGGGATCAAGCCATAACTTAAGATCTTGATGATATTCGAAATATAAAAAGACCAATATAAAAACCATAACTAGGATACTAAGAAAAATTAGCTTCTTCTTCATCTATTTCGCTCATTTCTGGACCATTTGCCCTTATTACGTCTTCCTTAACTAAATTTCTTTACTCCATGATTCCTGTCAGTGCTTCCATTAACTCATCTTTTGTAATCTTTGGATCAAAGGGATTGCCTTTGTGCTTTGCAGCCAAAATTTCTTCTGCTAAACGTTCTTTTTGACTTTTAGTTAGGAAGACCCCTAGCTGACTCAGCTTTTCCGGCAAGCCCAAGTCTAACATGAAGTCTTGATAAGAAGAACGATCTGTTTGTCTTTCTAAAACTAGTTGCAAAAGCAGGCCTATCCCCACGATTTCTCCATGGCTAGCTGTAACTTGTAAGGAAGGATCTCCTAAAAGAGCATTGTGAAAAGCGTGGGCTATACTTAAGCCCCCATTTTCAAACCCTAATCCACTTAAGAGAATATTCGCCTCAATCACATCTTCAAAAGCCTGGCTGAGAAGGCCTGTTTGTTGATCTTGTAGCGCTTGTTTTCCTTGCTTAAATAATGTATCGCAACACGCTTTTGCCAAGGTTAAAGCAGCAATAGTCGGCTTGCTGTCCTCTTTTTCCCACTTGGCCACCGTGGAAGCTTCGATATAAGTACACAGTCCATCGGCGATTCCTTGAACTAAAAATTTTCCTGGAGCATCAAAGATTACTTGACTGTCCACTAAAACCAAATCTGGATTGAATTGATAATGGTCATAGCCCACAAAATACCCCTGTTCATCATAAATCACAGAAATACTCGAGGTAGGCGCATCAGTTGCGGCAGAAGTTGGCAAAATTGCGCAACGAGCTTGCATCTTATTCGCCAACGTTTTTGCAACATCCATTACCCGACCTCCCCCAAGGCCAATGATCACTTCAAGGCCACTGCTCTTTGTCCACTTCGCTAAATCCAACTCTGCTACTAATAAAACGTGAACTTTCATCCCTAATTGCTCCAGGTCTTGGGCAATTTTGTTACCTACTAACTGCCAAACAAAATCATCGGTTACTAAAAGACCTTCATTCCCCAATTTTTTCACTTCTTGTAATTGAGTAGCAAAGACTCCCGGGCCTTGCACATACTTTTGAGGACTTCTAAAACTTCTAATCATTCACTTCACTCCCTTTCTATCAGCATACCATAAACCGTCAGCAGAACTTGTTAAACTAGTTGCTTCTCTTTAGAATTTTCCCATTGCCATCAGCACGTAACACAAAAAGGAAAGTCAACCAATCAAAATTGGCAACTTTCCTTTTCTCATTGTTTATTTCTTTTTAAAAGCATCTTTCATCTTGTCAAAGAAGCCTTCGCCGCCTTCAGCCTCATTAATCTTATTGCCACTAACTTCAGCAAATTGACGTAATGCAGCTTTTTGTTCCTCACTCAAGTTCCGTGGAGTCATGACTTTCACCCGGACGGTTTGGTCACCATTGCCGCTACCCCGAAGTTTTGGTGCTCCTTTGCCTCGTAAGCGGAAATTGGTACCAGTCTGGGTTCCAGCTGGGATTTTCAACTTCACATCTCCATGGACGGTAGGTACATTGATTTCATCGCCTAATGCTGCTTGGACAAAATTCAATGGTTGCTCATAGTAAATTTCTGCTCCTTCTCGATTGAAGATATCACTTTCTTCAACGCGGAAGACTACGTACAAGTCACCATATGGTCCACCATTCGTTCCTGCTTCTCCTTGGCCTTGAAGACGCATTTGTTGACCATCTTCCACACCTGCAGGCACATTGACTTTTAATTCGTGGGCTTTCTTTTCATGACCAGAACCACCACAGGTTGGGCATGGGTCTTTGATTTCTTTACCAGTACCGTGACAAACATCACAGGTTTGACGGCTCATTACTCGACCAAGAGGAGTTTGACGTTCCACGTTAATCGTACCAGAACCACCACATTTATGACAGGTTACAGGTTGCGTGCCTGGCTTAGCACCATTTCCGTGACAAGTGTGGCATTCTTCTTCCCGATTATAACGAATCGTCTTTTCTAAGCCGAAGATTGCTTCTTCAAACTTCAACTTGATGGAATACTGCAAATCCGCTCCTTGACGAGGGGCATTAGGATTGGCCCCGCGAGAGGAACCCCCACCACCAAAGAATGTATCAAAGATGTCTTCAAAGCCACCGAAACCTCCGCCAGAAAAACCACCAAAATCACTGTAGCCACCGCCAAAACCTCCGCCGCCACCAAAGTTTGGATTGGTACCTGCGTGACCGTATTGATCATAAGCTGCTCGTTTTTGCGCATCACTTAAGACTTCATAGGCTTCAGAAATTTCTTTAAACTTTTCTTCTGCATCTGGTTCTTTGTTAATATCAGGATGGTATTTTTTGGAAAGCTTGCGGTATGCCTTTTTTATTTCATCATCAGTTGCCCCTTTTGCTACGCCCAGGACTTCATAGTAATCTCGTTTCTCTGCCATTGGCTTTCCTCCTACTTCAAAAAGCTAACTAAACCCAGTTAGACCATTATGCTTTGGCTATTTTACCATATCTTATGAATAAGCAGTAGCATCTTTCGAAAAATGCTAAAGAAAATGGTGCTAATTGGGAAAAAACAGCCAAAGTTAATCACTTTGGCTGTCCGTGGCCTAAGCCATATTTTATCGCTTCTTTAAAACTTATTTGTCGTCGACTTCTTCAAAATCAGCATCGACTACATCATCAGCCCCGCCTTGTGCTTGTTGTTCTGCTTCAGGATTTTCTTGAGCTTGTTGTTGAGCTGCTTGTTCATAAAGTTTCACCGTTAAGTTTTGAACAATTTCATTCAAAGCATCCCGTTTAGTCTTCATTTCTTCCAAGTTGTTGGCTTCAACAGCAGCTTTCAATTCGTCCCGAGCATCTTCAGCTTTCTTCACTTCATCAGCATCCACTTTGCCTTCTAATTCTTTCAAGGTTTTGTCAACAGTGAATAACAAAGCATCAACATCGTTACGTAGATCCGCTTCTTCTTTCCGTTGTTTATCGGCATCCGCATTGGCTTCTGCATCTTTTACCATGCGTTCGATTTCATCGTCAGAAAGGCCTGAAGAAGATTTAATGGTAATCTTTTGTTCTTTTTGAGTACCTAAATCTTTAGCTGAAACATTTACAATCCCGTTTTTATCAATATCGAAGGTAACTTCGATTTGAGGAATCCCCCGAGGAGCTGGTGGAATATCCGTTAGTTGGAAGCGACCAAGTGTTTTGTTGTCCGCAGCCATTGGACGTTCCCCTTGTAATACGTGAATATCTACAGCTGGTTGATTATCTGCCGCAGTAGAAAATACTTGAGATTTAGAAGTTGGAATTGTTGTGTTACGGTCGATTAATTTGGTGAAGACCGCACCCATAGTTTCAATCCCTAGTGACAATGGGGTTACATCAAGTAAGACCACATCTTTCACATCACCCGTGATAACCCCACCTTGGATTGCAGCACCCATGGCCACAACTTCATCAGGGTTTACGGATTTGTTTGGTTCTTTATTTGTTTCTTTGCGGACAGCTTCCACAACTGATGGAATCCGTGTAGAACCACCGACTAAGATTACTTCGTCGATTTCAGATTGATTCAAGCCAGCATCTTTCAATGCTTGACGTACTGGAATTTTAGTCCGTTCAACTAAGTCAGCAGTTAATTCATCAAATTTCGCACGAGTCAATGTCATTTCCAAGTGCAATGGTCCTGCTTCACCAGCTGTGATAAATGGTAAGCTAATTTGAGTGCTGGTTACGCCAGACAAGTCTTTTTTCGCTTTTTCAGCAGCGTCTTTCAAACGTTGCAATGCCATTTTATCGTTGGACAAGTCAATGCCATTGTCTTTTTTAAATTCAGCTACCATGTAGTCGATGATCTTGTTATCAAAGTCATCCCCACCTAGGTGGTTATCACCAGCAGTTGATAATACATCGAAGACACCGTCCCCTAATTCAAGGATGGAAACGTCGAAAGTACCACCACCAAGGTCAAAGACTAAGATTTTTTCGTCTTTATCTGTTTTGTCCATACCATAAGCCAAAGCTGCGGCAGTTGGTTCATTGACAATCCGTTCAACTTCTAAGCCCGCGATTTTACCCGCATCTTTTGTTGCTTGACGTTGGGCATCGTTAAAGTAAGCAGGTACTGTGATAACAGCTTTGTCAACCGGTTCTCCTAGGTAATCTTCAGCAAAACCTTTTAAGTATTGTAAGATCATAGCAGAGATTTCTTGTGGTGTGTAAGATTTGCCTTCCACATCCACCTTGTAGCCAGCTTCACCCATGTGACGTTTGATAGAAGCTACTGTATTAGGGTTGGTTACTGCTTGGCGCTTTGCAACTTCCCCTACTTGAATTTCACCATTTTTAAAAGAAACAACGGAAGGCGTAGTGCGGTTACCTTCTGGGTTGGCGATGATTTTTGCTTCGCCACCTTCTAAGACTGCTACTGCAGAGTTGGTTGTTCCGAGGTCGATACCGATAATTTTGCTCATAATAAAACGCTCCTTTAAATTTAAATGTAAAGTAATTTCATTACTTGAAACTGCTACTTATTGTGCCACGATTACCATGGCTGGCCGCAAAATACGGTCATGAAGACGATAGCCTTTTTGGAAGACTTCCACAATGGTATCGGCAGGTTGTTCTTCAGTTGCCGGAATAACTTGCACACCATGGTGAAGGTTTGGATCATAGACATCCCCTTTAGCTGCAGGAATTTCTTCGACTCCTTCTTCTTTTAAAGCGACTAATAAACTTTCTAAAACCATTTCCACGCCTTTTTTCAAGCTTGCTCCTTGTTCATCTTGAACTTCTGTTTGCAATGCTCGTTCCAAGTTATCAATGGAAGGCAGAAGTTTTTTGGCTAAATCTTGAGAACGATATTTTTGTAATTGCTCCCGTTCGTTGCGATTGCGGTTGGTAATATTGGCAATCTCTGCCCGGGCCCGTAAAAATTGATCTTCAAAGCCGTCTCGTTCAGCAGTTAATTTTTCCACTTCTGAGATTTCTTCTGTCGCATTTTCGGCTGCGTCTTCTAAATCTTTTAATTCTTCCACTTCTTCTGTGAACTCATCTTTTTCAGACACGTCTTAACTTCCCTTCTTTATCAATCATTTTATAGCTAGTCGTTGGAATCATCCAAAGACTTGTAATAATCGGCGACTTTTCCCGCTAATTCATGGCGAAAGGCGTCGACTAGACCGAACAGACGGGAATACTGCATATTCGTTGGTCCCAATAACGCGATGGTCCCTGTCCCATGTCCATCAATCTCATAGGATGCTTGGATTAAGCTCATATTGGCAAAGAGCTCATTGCCCAATTCATCTCCAATACGGATTTGAATACCTTGATCCAAGGGAACTAAGAGTTGAGTCAGTTCTTCTGGATCCTTCATTAACGTGTACATCAATTTAAACTGGCTTACGTCTTGAGTAGGTTCAAAGTCCACAAAATTCATGCGGCCCCCTACAAAAACCTTCTCTTCAAAAGCTCGGCCTAACATGGTATCCAGTAAAGTCAAAATGCCATCAGGCGTTAAAAAGTACTTTTGTAAAAACAAAGGCATTTCCGTATGCAGTTTTTGATAAACAATCGTTAATGGCTCGCCTACTAGTTTGTCATTGATGATTCGTACCACTTTTTCTAAATCTGAGCCAGAAACTGTGGGTGGAATTTCAAAAACTTGACTTTCCACATTTTCCTTGTCCGTCACCAGAATGGCAACTACTTGACGATTGTTTAAAGGAACGATTCGAAAACCAGTCAGACGTCTGTCTTTCACATCCGGTCCCAGAGACAATGCGGTATAACTCGTCAAATTGGAAAGAATGTCCACCGATTGTTTCATGATCTCATTGATTTCATGAAACTCACCTTGAAAAGAACGGCGGATGGTTTGAATCTCTTTCTTATTGACCCGGCTTGGTTGCAAAAGATGATCGACATAGTAACGATATCCTAATAATGAAGGGACTCGTCCCGAAGAAGAATGAGTCTTTTGCAAAAGTCCATAATCTTCTAGGACTTTCATTTCATTCCGAATTGTGGCGGAACTGACATCGATTCCTTCTTCCATCAATTTCTTTGAACCCACCGGTAATCCAGTCTGGGTAAAGTTCTGGATGATGAGACGTAGAATACTTTGTTGCCTTGCTGTCAACATTTCATTCACCCCTTGTTAGCACTCCTTATCGTTAAGTGCTAACACGATTATAAATATATCATATTCCCTCTATATGTCAAGGATTATCCTTCTATTTTTAGCACTTGTTTAACGAGAGTGCTAATTTTCTTAAGACATCTTAAACAATAAAAGAAGACTACCTATTCGGCGTCTTCTTCCAATAAAAAGCGTTCAAATATTTCATTGCCAATGGCTAGTCCCGTTTTGGATAAACGCAGACGTTCGCCGATTTGTTCCAACCAACCTTTGTTAAGCAATTCTTCCACCACTGAACCGTAGACTTCTGCTAATGAAATTCCAAATTTTTCTGCAAAATGTCTTTGGGAAACCCCTTCTCTTAAGCGCAAGCCTAAAAACATTTCTTCTTCCATCTGGTTGTTTTGTGTTAGCGTTTCTCGTTCATAAACCGGCAGCTGATTGTGACGCAAAGGTTCTAAGTAATGTTGAATCGGACCAAAGTTTTTGTAGCGTTCTTTTCCTAAATAACCGCTCGCTCCCGCTCCAAAACCAAAATAGTGTTCGTTATGCCAGTAAATTTTATTGTGTTTGGACTCTTTCCCAGATTTAGCAAAATTACTGATTTCGTATTGATGAAGCCCGCCTGTTTCCATGGCTTTAATAGTTTCTTCAAACATCAATGCTTCTTCTTCTTGATCCGGTAAAGTTAGCTTTCCTTGGCGTACCCAATTCATAAACATGGTTTTATTTTCCAAAATCAAGGAATACAGAGAATAATGAGGCAAATCCAGTTCCAAAGCCCGTTTTAAGGTATCGCAAAAACTAGCCAAACTTTGGCCCGGCAACGCGTATATCAAATCAATGGATACATTATCAAAACCTGTTTGTTCCAATAATTTCATAGAATCATAGACATCTGCTGCGGTATGTCTACGGCCTATTTTCTTTAATAATTTATCATCAAAGGTCTGTACTCCCATGGATAAACGATCAATGCCATGATCTTTCATGACTTGCAACTTTTCTTTCGTCAAATCTCCCGGATTCGCTTCAATGGTAAACTCTTCCACTGTCTCCATCGGAAAAAGCTGATTAATCCCACCTAGTAAGAAATCCAACTGTTTCTCCGTTAAAACAGTAGGCGTGCCCCCACCGATATAAAGAGTTGGCGCAGCAGTAATGGGTTGAAGTGCTAAAGATAGCTCCATTTCTCGTAATAGCATTTCGATATAGTCGTCCACCGGTTGCCCCTCTAGGTAGACCTTATTGAAATCGCAATAGTAGCACAGATGGCGGCAAAAAGGGATGTGGATGTAGGCGGAAGTGGATTGTGTCATAATAGACCTCTTTCTAAGATTAGTGTCATGGGGTATTCTAACACAAATTTTTCCACTAGAGAACTTTCCTATTTTAAGACCGCAGCTATTTCACCAAGCTGTTTTTTTCCGCATTGGGGGATTACTTTTTTTCCTTCCATTTCAGGGAAAACAACGATTACAATATCATCTTTTCCCTTTTCAGCCAAGAGAGATAAGTCAACATTTACTAAAAGATCCCCTACTTTAACGGATTGTCCGGCTTGAATCGCTGAACTAAAGCCTTCCCCATTCAGCTCAACTGTATCTAAGCCAATATGAATCAAAATATCTGTCCCATTATCGGCCTTGATTGTTAAGGCATGTAAAGTAGAAAAAACTGTTTGAACTATCCCATTAACAGGAGCAGAAATCTTTCCATCTAATGGTTTAACGGCGAATCCTTCCCCCATCATCTTTTGACTAAAAACAGGATCCTTTACTTTTTCAATGCTGACTACGTTTCCATTAACTGGCGTATAGACATTCATCTGTTTACTTTTCAAAAATCCAAACATATACTTTTCTCCTTCACTATTTTAAGTTAACGATGTATCCTTTACTTACATATAAATCAACTGCTCAGCTTTTTTAAAAAAATTCATGGTGTATAATAAAAAAGCGTAATCTTTCAAGCTGGAGGCATCAATATGGATCTAGATTTAATCACTAAAGGAAAACAACTCTCCACTAATGATATGACAATTCTGGCTTATTTAGCAGAACATATCAATGAGCTAGAGGGTATTTCTTTGCGAAACATCGCCTCTACACTCTATACGTCGCCAGCAACTATCGTTCGTTTGGCACAAAAATTGGACTTTTCTGGTTATCTGGAACTGTTCTACTTTTTAAAAAACCAGTACCATCCTCAAAATCAGTTTGTGAAAGCTACTGTTGATATTTCGATACCAACTGAAAAAATTGAACCCTCCATTCAAACAATGAAAAAAATCTATCAGAAAAACCAAGAAAAATTCATCACAATTTACGCTACTGGTTTTTCAAGCATTATTGCTGAATATCTTTATAAAAAGTTGTTAGTTAATGGAATTAAGGCACTTTTCGTTAACGCTGCTGATTCATCGGGAATCATTAATAATAATGCTGACAATATCAGTATGATGATTGTTATTTCTAAATCCGGTGAAACACAAAAAGTCATTGAAAAAATGTCTTTTTCTCAAGAACATAAGATTCCCACAATCCTTTTTACAGGAAACAGCCACTCAAGAGCAACCGATGCGGCTACAATTATCTTTGAAGTTACTGATGAACGCCCCTTAGATAGTCAAAACATTAGCTATAATAGCTTTTTCGGAAAACTATTATTATTAATGGAATACATCGTTCAAGAATTTACCGAGAAGTAATTTTGTGCCAACTTCTCATATTCATGACTACTTGATAACTGTGGTACAAAGACTTGCTGTGGTTTTTCAATAACCAATTCCGGCTGTTCCAATAAATAATACAAACCAAAAATCGGTTCATTTTGCGGTGCATAAAAGCAAGTTGACCCGAAAATATCTGCTGCTAACTGACCTAACACAGCCGTTTGGAAGAAACCTCCACTGACAGATAATTCCTCACCTAAAGCTACCAACTCAACTAATTGACGCATATTCAGTAACATTCCTTCTACTACGCTACGAATCATGTCTTCTCTTGAGTGTTGCAGCGTCAAATCATGAAAACCGCCTTTAATCTCGTTGCTCCAATATGGTGCGCGCTCACCATTTAAATAGGGAAAAAAGCGCAATCCTTTTGAGCCTAAAGGTGTTTTTTCAAGAAGCTTAGGAAGACTCTCGTAAAAAGTTGCGGGATTTTTTCCTAAGTTTTCTGCTGACCAAGCCAATACCACCCCACCATTATTTGAAGGTGCGCCTTTAACCCATAGATTATTTTTTAAATAATAACAGAAATTCTGTTTAAGTGAATCTAATTGAATTTCATTTGATACTTTACGGACTGCTCCACTGGTTCCAATTGTTAAACTTGCAGCCCGACCGGTGGCGTAATAACTTGCATAAGCTGCTAGTGTACCATCACTAGCCCCTACAATGACCTGAATCGATTGTCCAAAATCAAATAAGTTTCGCATAGCGGGTAACATTGCAAAAGATTCATCGGTATCAACTAATCGTGCCAACTGCTCCTGATTAATACCTAGGTATTCCAAAATTTCTTGACTCCATTGCTTTTTCTTTAAATCAAACAGTCCGGTGGCAGAGGCCGTGGCATAATCAATGACATAGTGTCCAGTAAAATAATTCATCACTAATTCCTTGATTCCATACCATTGCATCTTTTTAGCATAGTCTTTTTCCTGATGAAAATACAACAACTTAGCAAAAGAAGACATGGCGTGAATCGGAGTACCCGAAATTTCGTAAAATTTTGAAGCTAACGGCGTCTCTTTAAATCGTTGAATTACTTGTGCTGCCTGCAGGTCAGACCACAAGAAAACCTGATTGCTGTTATCCATTGGCATTAAGCTGTGCATCGCTACACTAAAACTCATTTTAGTAATAGCTTTTCTAAGCTGAATCGGTATCTGCAAAATGCCTTCTTTTAATGCTTGCAGGATTTCAGAACGGTTTTGATATTTGATTCTGTCATCCCCATACGTTTTCAAAGGAAATTCACTAGTATACAGCAGCTCGTTTTCTTTAATTACACCAAATTTAATGGCAGTGGTCCCTACGTCTATTCCTAAAAATACCGTCAAAATTATTCATCCTTTATAAAGGCGTGTCCGCCGAATTGATTGCGCAATAACGCCACAAGCTTTTCTCCCATTTTATCACAATCTTCTGAAGCAAATCTTGTCATAAGAGCTTGGGAAATCACTGGCAAATTTACTTTTAAGCGTAATGCTTCCTCTACTGTCCATTTTCCTTCACCAGAAGAAGGAATTATTCCAGCAATTTCATTAAAATCAATCTTTTCACGATAAATATTTTCCATTAATTCCATTAACCAAGAACGAATGACTGAACCATGATTAAAAACCTGTGATACTTCAGCTAATTCATATTCATATGGACTATGATAGAGTAAATTAAATCCCTCCCCAATTGATTGCATCATCCCATATTCAATGCCGTTATGAACCATTTTCAGATAATGACCACTGCCATTTTCACCTGTATAGATAACTCCTTTATCCACGCAAAGGTCTTCAAAAACATGTTGTAATTGTTCAAAAATCTGCCTTGAACCGCCAACCATCATACAAGCTCCATTTCTAGCACCTGCTACGCCCCCAGATGTCCCAACATCAAGAAAATTGATTCCTTTTTCCTGACAAATTTCAGCATTGTTTAAACTATCTTGATAGTGTGAATTTCCAGCATCAATCAAAATATCATTTTTACTCATTTTTTCGACCACTAACTTGATCATATTGTTTGTTAAATCACCTGCTGGCAACATGAGCCAAATAATTTTTTGCTGTGCTTTATCAGCTAAAAGACTATCAATATTCGAATAAAAAATGCCGCCTAATTCAGTTAATTTCTCTCCCAAATTTGAATTAATATCGAAGCCGTTAACTTTGTATTGATGATTCAATAAATTTTCAGCGACTCCCATTCCCATTTTTCCTAAACCAATCATCGAAATTTCCACAACTGTTCCTCCTAATTTCTTTAAAAAAGGGATATTGACAATAGTCTTAATATCAACTATTGTCATATCCCTCATGTATTAATGTAATTCTGGCCAAAATTCCCCGTTTTCAATAATAAGATCATCTAGCAATTCTTTTGCTACTTGAGCACTAGGGACTGTTTTAGATAAAGTTAAAGCCTGCCACATCTTTTGATAGCTCTTTTCTACATATGCTTCTACCATTAGTTTCTCTACGGTAACTTGCTGGAACATCAAAGCCTGTTGAAATGCTGGAATCTGGCCTTGTGCCAAAGCTTCAGGTCCATCTGTACCAACGATACAAGGAACTTCCACCATTGCATCATCTGGGAAATTAGCGATAGCCCCATTATTTTCTACAATCATTACCATCCGTTCATGAGTATTAAAGGCAATCGCACGAGCTAGATCTACAATGAATGTTGCGTGGGAATCAATGTCAAAGGCGATACCTTTAGCAGTACCATTTTTAATGATTTGACGAGCGTGATCGAAAACATTTTTTTCTCGCCCTTCCATCACTTCATTGGCCCGAGTATACTCTGGATGATCCTTCATATGATTATAAACATAATCAGGATACAAGTAATATTTTAAATAAGTATTTGGTAAAAATTCCGGTGCCACTGCCAAAAGATCTTTCGCTTTTTTATGGGTTTCTTGCCAGCTTGGATCAGTATGTTGGGTGTCCACTTCAATTTGAGTTAAATAACCATGCTCAGCTACATACTCCCTGATTTGATCAAGATATTCATGACCTTCTTTGTCTTTGACACTGGTCCACCACCCAAAGTGGTTTAGCCCAAAGTAACGAACTTCCAATTCTTCCGGAGTTTTTCCAACAATCTGTGACATTCTCCGTAGCGTACCAACTGGCATATCACAAATATTTAGTACTTTCGAATCTGGTCTTAATACACGACATGCTTCTGCTACGATTGCCGCCGGATTAGAGTAATTTAGCATCCAACAGTTTGGTGAATATTTTTCCATATAGTCAATGATCTCTAACATTCCTGTAATACTACGCATACCATAAGCCATGCCACCCGGTCCACATGTTTCTTGACCGAATACTCCGTGTCGTAATGGAACTTTTTCATCTTTTTCTCTCATTGCATATTTTCCTACACGAATATGAGCCATACAAAAATCAACATCAGAAAAAGCAACTTCAGGGTCCGTTGTATATAGAAATTCGATTTCTGGTGCTTGTTCTTTTAATAGAATTTCCAAGGCTTCTCCAAGAATTCCTTGGCGATCTCCATCATTATCGTACAATTTTAATGTCCGCAACGGAAAACGATCCAAATTGTCTAACATCATCATAACGATTCCTGGAGTAAAAGTACTCCCACCACCGGCAATTACTACTGAAAATTTTTTCATGATTATTCGTCTCCTCCATTATCTCTACCTAAATATTTTTCAAGTTTTTCTCTTATTTGTGGTACAGTCAAACCATAAACTACATGAACATTCTCTCCATTACTAATAACGCCTTTTGCTTGTGTCTGATTTTTTAATAAACCTTCATCCACAAGAGATGGATCAGAGAGTTTTAAACGTAATCGAGTATAGCAATTATCTATTGTCTTAATATTTTCAGCTCCGCCTAAGCCTTCTACAATAGTAGCCGATAAGCTATCTGCAGTTGCTAACACACCAGTACCAGAACTTACGCTAGCCCCAGAAGCTTTTTTCTCATTGTATTCTTTTTTCGAATACAGCTTCGTTTCCTGATCACTATCTTCTCTACCTACCGTTTTAAAATTAAACTTCGTAATCAAGAAACGGAAACTAAAGTAATAGACAAAGAAGAAAGCGACACCGACTAAAAGATAAATTGGCCAACGAGTTTTCTCAATTCCAAGTGGGATATTATACAGCAAAAAGTCAATAAACCCATTAGGACCAATTGCTCTTGAACCCAGAACATTCAACGCTACCATACTTAATCCACTTAGTGCAGAGTGAATTACAAATAGAGCAGGTGCTACAAACATAAATGAAAATTCAATTGGTTCTGTTACACCAGCAATAAATGATGTAACTACGGCTGGAATCAAAATTGCTTTAACCTTTGTCTTATTTTCAGGTTTTGCTGTCTGATACATGGCCAAGCATGCTCCAATCAACCCAAACATTTTTGAGATTCCCCGAGCATCCCAAATTACACTTTGGGATAAAACTTTAACAGCCGGATCAGCAATTTCTGCAAAGTAAATATTTCGTGCTCCTTCAAAAACTTGTCCACCTACTTCTGCTACTCCACCTAGAGATGTATACAAAAACGGTGTATAAATCAAATGATGTAACCCAGTTGGGATCAACAGTCGTTCTAATGATCCATAAAGGAAAATACCAAAGTTTCCAGTTTTTTGAATGATACCACCTAGGCCATCAATTCCTTGTTGAATTATTGGCCAGATAAAAGTAAGTAAAATTGCGGCTAACACCAATACAGGAATTAAAACAATAAAGACAAATCGAGCACCGCCATATACCTGAAAAGCATTATTAAATGTTGTATCAATAAATCGATTGTGAACTAACGCCACCACAATTCCTAAAATGATACCTAGAAACACGCCCATGTCCAACACTTGAACACCTAAGACCATTGCTTGCCCAGAACCTTGCAATTGGTCTGGAGCTACCAACATGTCTCTAATTTCCATAAATTTATTCATCGCATATAAGAACACTAAATAACCTAATATTGCGGTGAAGGCAGCTTCTGCTTTTTTCTTATTTGCTAGTCCCAATGCAATACCAACACAGAAAATAATTCCTAGATTTGTTAAAACCGGTAATAAAGCTGCAGATAGGATACTCCCAAAGCCCATGGTGATTGGATTATCTAAGAAGCCAAACATCTCAATCAATCGTGGATTAGTAAAAACGTTACCAATTGCAATCAAAATACCAGCAATCGGCAATATCAATACTGGAACAAACATTGCCTTGGAGAATTTTTGCATGCTATCCATAATTTTTGCTTTCATCTTTCCAACTCCTTTTTTTATGATGTAATTAGTATAGTATTCAAATTTATAAAAATAAATAGACAGCGGTTACAACTCAACCTGTTTCGTGATATGAAACAGGTTTCACGGAATATCAAAACAAAAAAGTTTTAAAAAGTAAAAAAAGATTGGGACAATTCGCAATCCCAACCTCTTCATTATTTTATTCTAGTTACCTATTTCGCAAAATACGCTCGAGTAGCCACTTCATCTGCTGCCAATTGGTCAATTAATGCTTCTGCTCCCTCAAATTTAATTTGTTCTCGCAAAAAGTGCAGCCAGCGGACACTGATGGTTTCGCCATAGATTTCTTCATGAAAATCGAGAATATTGATTTCCATGGTCAGTCGTCGGCCTGCTCCAAAAGTATCATTATGACCAATCGAGCCCATAGCCTTGTACCAAGTATCCCCAACTCTTAGCTGGCAGACATAAACTCCTTCCATAGGCAAACGGGCATAACGGCTAAAGTTCACATTTACCGTAGGATAGCCTAAAAGTCGTCCTCGGGCGTCTCCATGAATCACTAAGCCATCAATCGTATAAGGATAGCCTAATAATTCATTGGCTTCATCTACCTTACCTAAAGCTAAGAGTTCCCGAATCCGAGAAGAACTGATTTTCTCTCCTTCGTTGCTTTCTTTTGCCACTGTCACGATTTCAAAACGATCTTGGGCATATTCAGGCAAGTGAGCCACATCGGCAATTTCTCGGGGACCATAAGTATAATCAAATCCAGATACTGCTACTTTAGCATGAAGTCCGGCAATATATTGGTCCACAAAGCGTTGAGGAGCCAAATGGGCAAAGGCAGAGGTGAATTCTACTTCATAAAGATAATCCACTCCCAACCAACGCATCAAATCTTCTTTTTGTTGTAAGCTCGTTAAATATTCCATTTCACTAGCGCCTAATTTCTTAAAAACGATGCTAGGATGGTGGGTAAAGGTCATAACCGCTAATTTTAAGCCTTGTTCTTTGGCAATTTTCTTGCCGGTTTTGATAACTTTTTGATGTCCCCGATGAACACCGTCAAAGAAGCCAAGGACTAAAACAACTTCTTCATCAGGAATTTGTGCGGGACGATAAGGGTGTCGAATTTTAATAATTTCCATACTATTTCTCAATCTCCGTTCGTAGGACTTTTAACGGTTTTAAGCCATCTTTTTCTTTTGGATTGGCTTGATATAAGCTGACAGCTTGATTTTGGTAATACAGAGCTATTGGTTTTTCAGGCATGTTTTCTAAAGCCAAGTCTTGATAAGTCAAGCGCGAACCGTTTTTCACTCGTTGCCACAGTTCAGTGGAAATAGCCACCTTGGAAAATTCCTGTATGCCATATTCAATAGGTAAAATCATTTCTTCTAAGCGGCCCTCTTCTTGGGCTTGGGCTACTTCTGCCAATGTCAAGGATTGTTCTTTCGTCAATCTACCACTAGCTAAGCGGGTTAAATCCGTCATGCAGGCCGCTTTACCGAAAATTTTTCCCGTATCAAAAGCTAAGGTGCGCACATAGGTTCCTTTGCCACAGGATACTTGAAACCGCCAAGACTGGGTTTGTTTTTCCGCATCCCAAACAGGCTCAGTAGTCCGTACAAAAGAATGGATTATCGCTTTACGTTTGGGCCGTTCCACAGTTTCACCAGCTCGAGCGTATTCATAAAGCCTGCGTCCATTTACTTTGACGGCAGAATACATGGGCGGAATCTGGATGATTTCCCCTTCCATCTGTTTCATCGCTTCATCAATATTCTCAGTAGAAAACGGTTCAGTAATGGGTGTTTTTTCCACCACATTCCCAGAAGCATCTTCGGTAT
The DNA here is from genome assembly GCF_040925905.1 of Enterococcus sp. 2201sp1_2201st1_C11_2201SCRN_220225. Classification (NCBI taxonomy): domain Bacteria; kingdom Bacillati; phylum Bacillota; class Bacilli; order Lactobacillales; family Enterococcaceae; genus Enterococcus; species Enterococcus sp. 2201sp1_2201st1_C11_2201SCRN_220225. Next base: position 33,305 of record NZ_JBCOJC010000001.1, on the reverse strand, counting down.
CGGTAGCAAACCCAAGCGTAATTTCCCCTTCATAGACTTTCCCACTGTCTGCTAGAAACTCGATAACTTTTGTTCCTTTACCTAGACAAATCGGCAAAACACCGGAAACTGCTGGGTCCAAAGTGCCCCCGTGGCCAATTTTTTTCATATGTAAAATTTTACGCAATTTAAAAACGCAATCATGACTGGTCATACCAGGCTCTTTCCATAATGCTAAAATGCCATCCATTTTCCCTTACACGCCCTTTCAACCTTGCTATTATAACAGAAAATCACTAGAAAAGAATCTGGAAGTTGTTGGAAGAAACAGATTCCTTAGACTTTCTAAAAATCTAAAAAAACTCCTAGAAAAAGCTTTCCCTTTTTCTAGGAGTCCACTGCTTAGTCTTTATTAAGATTTCGCAGTAATTCATCTATTTTGTTGCCGTATTGTACCGAGGAGTCCACTTCGAAAATCAGCTCAGGGGTTTTATATAAGGTTAAGCCTTGACCTAATTCTTTGCGAATCAAGCCTGTTGCTTTTTCCAACCCCATTTGTGCTTTTTCTCGATCAGAGGCTTTGTCTGACAAAATACTGTAGTAAATGGTAGCTTGTTGCAAGTCACCAGTCACTCGAACGTCGGTAATCGTTACGTCTTGTACGCGAGGATCCCGCACTCGTTTTCGTAAAATGTCATTGACTTCTCGGAGAATTTCTTGGGCAACACGTCGATTGCGATAATTCGCCATAGTGTGTCCTCCCTAGACTTTCTTAGTCTTGTTTAATTTCTTCCATAATGAAGGCTTCGATTACATCGTCTACTTTTAGATCGTTGTATTTTTCAATCATTGCCCCACATTCAAACCCTTGACGGACTTCTTTAACATCATCTTTAAAGCGTTTCAAGCTAGCAAGAACACCTTCAAAGATGACAATGCCGTCACGGATGACCCGTACACCACTGTCACGGCGGATGAACCCATCCGTTACGTAACAGCCGGCAACGGTACCGACTTTCGAAACTTTATAGGTTTCTCGGATCACCATTTGACCAGTGATTTTTTCTTCAAACTCAGGATCAAGCATCCCTTTCATGGCTGTTTCGATTTCTTCAATGGCTTTGTAAATGATCCGGTGAAGACGAATATCCACTACTTCCGCTTCTGCTTGTTGGCGAGCTTGTGGTGTTGGTCGTACGTTGAAGCCGATGATAATCGCATTACTTGCAGCAGCTAATGTCACATCACTTTCGTTAATGGCACCAACAGCGGAATGGACGATGTTTACTCGTACTCCTTCCACGTCGATTTTCTTCAAGGAGGCTCCTAATGCTTCAGCAGAACCTTGTACGTCAGCCTTGATAATGACATTAACTTCTTTAAGCTCTCCTTCTTTTAAGGATTCAAATAAGTTATCCAAGGTTACGCGACTGTGAGTTGCTCGGTGTTCGATTAAGGCCCGTTTCGCCCGTTCTTCTCCGGCTGCCCGGGCAGTCTTTTCATCTTCAAAGACAACAAAGTGATCGCCAGCTTGCGGCACATCGTTTAACCCGGTGATTTCCACTGGTGTTGCAGGTCCAGCCGCTTTATCCCGGCGCCCTAAGTCATTGGTCATCACCCGTACCCGACCATAAGTATCCCCTACAACGATTGGATCACCTTGGTGTAGAGTACCTTGTTGGACCAATAAGGTAGCAACCGGGCCTTTCCCTTTATCCAAACGTGCTTCGATAACAGTACCGATTGCCCGTTGTGTTGGATCAGCTTTTAGGTCTTCCACTTCTGCTACTAAGAGAATCATTTCTAGCAATTCTTCAATGTTTTGACCGAACTTCGCAGAAATTTCCACAAAGATCGTGTCGCCACCCCAAGATTCTGGGATTAATTCATATTCGCTTAGTTCTTGCATTACGTGCTGAGGGTTAGCTCCTGGTTTATCAATTTTATTCACCGCTACGATAATTGGCACTTTTGCCGCTTTGGCGTGGTTAATAGCTTCCACGGTTTGTGGCATTACGCCATCATCAGCTGCTACCACTAGAATAGTGATATCGGTAATACTAGCTCCACGAGCCCGCATACTCGTAAAGGCCGCGTGTCCCGGTGTGTCCAAGAAAGTAATTGGTTTGCCGTTAATGTCAATTTGATAAGCTCCGATATGCTGAGTGATTCCGCCAGCTTCTCCGCTAGTTACCCGACTGTGACGCAAAGTATCCAATAATGTGGTTTTCCCGTGGTCAACGTGTCCCATAATGGTCACAACTGGTGGACGAGGAACTAAGTTTTCTTCATTGACTTCTTCTGGCTCAAAGAATTTGTCGATATCAGCAATATCCACTTGAACTTTTTCTTGTGGTTCAATCCCATAATCAGTCGCCAATAATTCAATGGTATCTTTATCCAATGGTTGGTTTTGGTTAACCATCACGCCCATCATAAAGAGTTTCTTAATGATCTCAGCTGGTTCCCGATAAATTTTCTTAGCGATTTCTGCCACGTTCATACCTTCTGTGTATTCCAAAACTTCTGGCAATTCTCGGAATTTACGTGGTGGCACGGCTGGTTTTTGGGCAACTGGTTGTTGTTTGCCTTTTTTCCCTTTTTTCTTACGGCGATTAAACTCATTGTGTTGATAATTTCCACGACCGCCTCTAGATGGTGCCTTGTCTTTGTTGCGGAATTCGGTTTTCTTCTTTTCTGTTTTTGGCTGTTCCACTTGTAAAGCTTCTTTAGGAATGCTTGGTACAACTGGAGCTGCTTTTGGTGCTGGGCGATTTTCTTGACGTGGTTTTGTTTCTTGTTTTGCAACAGGTTTAGCAGCTGGCTTTCTTTCAGAACGTTGGCGTTTATTTGCTGCTTCGGTTTCAATTTCTTGAGCCCGATTTTTTGCCCGTTCCAACGCACTGGTCATACCAGCTCTTTGTGGCCGTTGGGCTTGTTGAGCGGTCTGACGTGGTTGTTGGTCACGGCGATTATCCCGTTGGCGGGGATTACGATTTTGATTACCGCTTTGACTTTGGTTGCCTTGGCGATTGCCTTGTCCACTTTGGGAAGTTTGACGATTGCCTTGGTTTTGTGGACGATTTCCTTGGCCTTGAGCAGCTGAACGGTTTTGATTTTGATTATTCCGTTGTTGATTGCCCCGGTTTTGGCTTTGCCCACCTTGACCTTGGCTTTGTCCTTGACGACTGCCTTGGCTACCCTGATTGTTATTCCGATTGTTTTGCGTTCCCCGTGGATTACTTTGACTACGAGTATCCTTATTGCGATTTTGGAATTTTGGATTATTCCGTTGGGTCACAAATTTCTTTTGTTCCGGTTGATTTTGATCTTTCTTAGGCTCAACCTCTTGTCCTGCTACTTGTTTCGACTCATTCGAAGGAGTATTTTCTGGTTTCGTAGTAGTTCCCCCTGACACTGCCTGACGCAGTTTTTTTTCTTCGGTATCCGTGATGGCTCCCATGTGATTTTTCACATCAAAGCCGAGTGCTTGTGCTTTATCTACCAGTTCTTTACTGGAATGATTGATTTCTTTTGCAAGCTCGTAAATCCGTTTTTTTCCCATTTAAATCACCTTCCTCGTAAATGGAGCATCGCGACTTTTAACGTAACCAAAGCTGACGAAATTCCACTTTTTGAATCGGTGAGAAAACGTCTTAACAGCTCAGGTCATCTGTCGCATTTACTTGTTTACTTTGGATCAATTCCTGCATCTTTTTCGCAAAGCCGGCATCCATTACGGCAATAATCGTTCGGGAGCGACCGATAGCATGACTCAGTGCGGCCTGAGACAAACCTGCGAAATAGAAAATTTTGTAATAATTGCTTTTATCTTGAATTCTTTTAGTCGTAGAGCTTCCAGCGTCAGAGGCAATAAAGACGAGTTTCGCTTTTTGCCCACGAATTTCTTTTAAGACCCCTTCTTCTCCAGTGACCAACTTGCCTGCCCGCATGGCCAATCCTAAAAGATTCAATAATTTTTCCTCATTTTCCATTGCCAAACAACTCGCGTCGGGCTTTCTGATGGGTCACATAATCAAGTAACTCTTGATAAAACTCATCGGTCAATGAAGTTTCTAACACACGATCTAAAATCCGTTTGTCCCAAGCACTTTGTACTTCGGCGGGTTCCATAGCCACATAAGCACCTCGACCGGGCATTTTCCCAGTGGGGTCAATGGCTACTTGTCCATCTTTAGAGCGGGTAATCCGAATCAGTTCTTTTTTCGGATGCATCTCTCCAGATACTACGGATTTTCGTAAAGGAATTTTGCGCTGTTTCATTCCTGCCACCTCGTTTATTCCTCAGGTTGGTCGCTAGCTTCAACACTAGCATCAGCTTCTGTTACTTCTGCAGTTACTTCTGCAGCTGCTTCATCTGTTGTTTCAGTTGCTACAGTTTCATATTCATCACTTGTCAAATCAGATTCTACAATCGCTTCATCCAATGCTTCTGCTTCCACTTCGTCAGCTGCATCAATATAGGCACCTTCTTCAAGTTTCGCATAGAATTCTTCCATATCGGTTTCTGATTTGATATCAATTTTAAAGCCAGTTAATTTTGCTGCCAAACGAGCATTTTGTCCTCGCTTGCCGATTGCTAGAGACAGTTGATAATCTGGTACTACCACGGTACAAGCTTTTGGATTGTCTAAATCAAAGATAACATCTACCGCTTCAGCTGGATTTAGGGAGTTTGCGATAAAGATTGCTGGATCTTCATCCCATTCCACAATGTCCATATTTTCGCCTTTTAATTCGTTGACAATCGCTTGAACTCGAGAACCTTTAGGCCCGACACAAGTTCCCACTGGATCTACGTTTGGATCATTAGAGCGGACAGCAACTTTGGAACGATCCCCAGCTTCTCTGGCGATGCTGACAATTTCCACAGTTCCATCATAAACTTCGGGAACTTCTTGTTCAAATAAACGACGTAATAAATCTGGGTGGCTACGACTTACAAAGACTTGTGGTCCTTTAGACGTGTTTTCCACGCGAGAAACATAAACTTTGATTCGATCATGAGCTTGATAAAATTCATTAGGCATTTGGTCTTGTTTCGACAAAACGGCTTCAATTTTACCTAAGTTCACATAGATATAACGACTGTCTTGACGTTCTACAATCCCTTGTAAAATATCTTTTTCATACTGAGAAAATTCATTATAAATGATATTCCGTTCTGCTTCTCTCACGCGTTGCAAAATAACTTGTTTCGCTGTTTGAGCAGCAATTCGACCGAAGTCTTTTGGTGTGACTTCAAAACGAATCTTGTCACCAATCTCATAGGCAGGATTCAAAAGTAAGGCATCTTTTAAGGATACTTCTAATTGTGAATCCATTACTTCTTCAGTGACTTCTTTTACGGAAAAGACATGAATGTCACCTTTTTTTTGATTGAATTCCACTTCTACGTTTTGGGCTTGCCCATAGTGACGCTTGTAGGCAGAGACCAAAGCCGCTTCCAGCGCTTCAATCACAATCTCCTTTGAAACGCCTTTTTCCGCTTCTAAAGCGTCCAATGCGTTCAGCATTTCTTTACTCATGGTTGATTCCTCCAGCTTAAAATTGAATGGCTAAACGAGCCTTCGCAATATTTTTTCGTTCGATGGTCAGCTCTTTGGTCCGAGTTTTCACTCGGTACTTCAAGGTCAAGGTTTCCGGTGTCAAGTTTTCTAAAAATCCTTCATACTGCTTCTCACCATCAATTGCCTGATACAAAGAAATGTGGACAAACTCGCCTAGGGCCCGTTCATAATCGCTTTCTTTTTTTAAAGGTCGTTCCGCACCAGGAGACGAAACCTCCAAGAAGTATGCCTGGGGAATCGGATCTGGATCACAAGAATCGAGCTTTTCACTCAATTGCTCACTGACATAGGCGCATTCCTCGATGTCGATGCCACCTTCTTTGTCAATAAACACCCGGAGATACCAGCTTTTGCCTTCCTTTACAAACTCAATGTCTACTAACTCAAAATGCTTTTCGTCTAAAATCGGAGTTACCATTTCAGATATCGTTTCGATTACACTACTCAACTATTCTTCGCCTCCTTTAGCTTTATTTGCAAACAACGCTTTTCATGAAAAAGAGTGAGGGAAAAAATCCCTCACTCCACAAAGTATCATTACCATTTGTTACTTTACCATATTTTTTCTGAAAACTCAACCATTGAGGCGCTTTTTCTGCCTAGTAGCAGGTTTTCTCTTTTTGCCATTTATTTTCTTAGGAAATTCTTAGTTTTGCTGAAAACTATTGGCGACTATAATTCTTCACTTCGGCTGCCATGGACTCAATAAAGAGATTAGCTGCCATGCTTTCTGTGGCTTTGCTACCGTATTTTCGGATATTCACTGTAGCATCTTCCATCTCTTGATCGCCAACCACGATTTGATAAGGAATTTTTTGAGTTTGAGAAGCCCGGATCTTATAACCCATCTTTTCGTTGCGATCGTCTACTTCTACTCGCAAACCAAGCATTTGCATCCGTTCTTTTAACTCATAGGCGTAATCGCTGTGAGCTTCATTGGAAACCGGAATAATCGTTCCTTGGATTGGGGACAACCAAGTCGGGAAGGCCCCTTTGTAAACTTCCGTCAAGTAAGCCACAAAACGTTCCATAGTAGAGACAATTCCTCGGTGAATTACTACAGGGCGGTGGTTGTTTTCCCCATCTTCTCCCACATACGTTAAATCAAAGCGTTCAGGCAACAAGAAGTCCAATTGAATAGTAGACAAAGTCTCTTCCATTCCTAAAGCAGTTTTTACTTGAACGTCCAGTTTTGGTCCGTAGAAAGCAGCTTCCCCCTCTGCTTCAAAGTAATCCAATTCCAATTCATCCATGGCAGCTTTTAACATAGTTTGAGCATTTTCCCACATAGCGTCGTCGTCAAAGTATTTTTCAGTGTTATTAGGGTCACGATAACTTAGACGGAAACGATAGTCTGTAATGTTAAAGTCTTTGTAAACTGCTACCATCAAATCCAATGTCCGTTTGAATTCGTCTTTGATTTGGTCAGGGCGAACAAAAGTATGACCATCATTTAACGTCATTTCCCGAACCCGTTGCAAGCCAGACAAAGCGCCAGATTTTTCATAACGGTGCATCATGCCCAGTTCTGCGATGCGAATTGGCAATTCCCGATAAGAATGAATGTGATTTTTGTAAACCATCATGTGGTGTGGACAATTCATAGGGCGCAAGACTAGCATTTCCCCATCGCCCATATCCATTGGTGGGAACATATCTTCATGGTAATGATCCCAGTGACCAGACGTTTTATACAAATTGACATCCGCCATAATCGGAGTATACACGTGTTGATAGCCTAGGCTGACTTCTTTGTCCACGATATAGCGTTCAATCACACGACGAATCGTAGCACCTTTTGGCAACCAGAAAGGCAATCCGGAACCCACTTCAGGAGAAACCATAAACAAGTCTAATTCTTTACCAAGTTTTCGATGATCCCGTTCTTTGGCTTCTTCACGAAGACGGATAAACTCTTTTAAGTCTTTCTTATCAAAGAAAGCTGTCCCGTAAACTCGTTGCATCATATGGTTGTCGGAATTTCCCCGCCAGTATGCACCTGCCACGGATAATAATTGAAAGACTTGAATGCGACCAGTGGATGGCACATGAGGTCCCCGGCATAAATCGGTGAATTCTCCTTGGCGGTAGGCCGTAATCACTTCATCGGCTGGTAATTCAGTAATCAATTCTACTTTGTAAGGATCTTCTGCAAATAATTCTAAAGCTTCTTCTTTACTTAACACTAGCCGTTCAATAGGCAAGTTTTCTTTGACGATTTGGCGCATTTCTGTTTCAATGGCTGGCAAATCTTCAGCAGTGATTGGATGCTCACCATTATCAGTATCGTAATAAAAGCCAGAATCAATGGCTGGACCTACACCAAAGTGAATTTTAGGAAACAAGCGTTTTGCGGCTTGGGCCATTAAGTGTGCCGTAGAGTGGCGCAACAATTCCAAAGCTTCTTCACTTGCCGGAGTGATGATTTCAATGGAACCATCTTCTTCTAATCCTCGTTCTAAGTCGATTATTTCACCGTTGAATTTACCAGCTAACGCTTTTTTGGCTAAACTATTTGAAATCGAGCTGGCAATTTCTTTAGTAGTGACGCCCGCCTCAAACTCTTTTTTAGCACCATCTGGAAAAGTAATTTGAATAGACATATCAGTTCCTCCTTGATTAATTGGTTGTGAGCAAATCACAAAAAAAGTCCTAATCTCAATGCGAATGCAAAAAGACTAGGACGTAAGACACGTGGTTCCACCTAATTTCGAGTATATAAAATACTCCTCAACTGGGATAACGGTCCAAAGCCGCTTCTGGTTTGCCAGAAGTTACAGAAAAAGTGGTCATTCCCTGGTTTTCTTTGAAATGCTTGCAGCCACGACATTTCTCTCTTGAAAAGACTCTCAGGTTCAGTTGGTTTTTTCATCAATCAAATATGGTTTCATTTAAACACTATTGAAAATATTTTGCAAGGATTTATTTCCATTTTCCATCCACAGCATAATTGCCTTTTTTCATTTCATTGATAATGATGTGAATGTGTTCTTTAGGTGCTCCGGTATTGCGATGGACCGCTTCTGTGATTTCTTCCATCATTTTCGTTAAGGCTTCCTCACTTCGACCTTCTACTAGCTCCACATGGACAAAGGGCATTTCACTTTCCTCCATTTCTTAAAATTTATCATTTTTAAATTTGTCATACCATTGTTTCGTATAGTCTAACACATTGATTGCCGTTTTTTCATCATAGTGATACTGATTCTTTTTGGCAAAAATCAACGCCCCTTGATGAAAGAACTTCTGGGTAGCTACTAAACTTTGCCACACCCCTTCAAAATTGGAAAAATCCGCTGTTGCCATAGCGAGATCTAGTTTCGGCTGAGAGAGTTGCGTAAAAAGATATTTATCATTTTTTCCAAGACTTTGCTGCCAATGGCTATCACTACCCACTTGCCAACGCCATAAGCGCCGGAGTTCTTTTTGGCATACTTCATACAAATGATCTGTGGCGTAATAATATTCCTTGCGCCACAAGCCTTTTACCACATAGGTTGACACCCACCAAAACTCATTACAGCAATCTTGAAACTGGGCCTCTGTGGGTTTGTCCAACCAAAAAGTTTTATCAGAAGGTTGCGACACCTCTTTTAGTAAGCCATTGGGATCCCAGAGAACTTTTGAAAAAGGCTCTTCTTTTTGCCACTGTGCAATTGACGTTAAGGGGCAAAGCATCAAATCAATTCGATTGCCATCTTCAAAAAGCATCAAAAAAGTAAACCGTTCTCCTAAGCTAGGAGGAAAAAGGCTCATTTCTTCTGGCGTCTGTTGAATCAAAATTTGACCAAAGTCCTGCAACCAGCTGCGGTCGGCTAACAGTTTTTCTTTGTCCTTTACAAAATAGACCACATCGTAGTCTTGAAAACAATCTTTTGGAACATTGACATTCGCCCTAGAGCCTCCTAGTGCCACAGCTTCCACTTCAGGTAAATTTTGCCCCACTTGAAGAATTAATGCCATCATCTCTGCTTCACTACGCATAAGCCACCTCACTTATAAGGATTTTACCATAGATTGATCCTATTCAACCTCCTTTGTTCATTTATGTGCTATAATTTTAAGACGCATTTTCATAAAGGAGTTTTAGTTGATGAATCAAGAACGACAATTAGAACAACAACATGTAACACAAACCATCACTTTAATTGATCAAGAACAAACCTTACTAAAAAAACAACAGCAGTTTCTCACCGGTCAAATGCAAGAACAGTTGCAAGGCGTGGGAGAACGGCGAATTCGCGGAGGCGACGATGAGGCTTTTTACGAATCCGTCTTAGAATACCGGCAATATGAAGAAGAATTATTATTAAAATACCACAGTGCCGAATCCGTGGAAAAACGTTTAAAAACTTTGAACACAATGGACGGTAATCCTTATTTTGCTCGTATTGATTTTACAGAGAACACTGCGGAAAAAGAAACTTTGTATTTAGGGATTGCTTCTTTGCGAGACAAAGAGGAAAACACAGTGGTCATCGACTGGCGGGCACCGATTGCCAATTTGTATTATGAAGGAGAATTAGGCACTACGTTTTACGAAACGGACACAGAACATTTTACGGTAGAATTGTTATTAAAACGCCAGTTTAAGATTCAAGGCGGGCAAATTCTTTCCATGGTGGATACTACTGAGGTAATCAATGATGAGTTTTTACTGGAAATTTTAGATGAAGCTTCCTCTGCTCAAATGAAAAACATTGTAGGCACGATTCAAAAAGCCCAAAATCAAATCATTCGAGATACACATAGTAAAGTGTTATTGATTGAAGGAATTGCTGGTAGTGGGAAAACTTCTGCTTTATTGCAACGAATTGCTTTTCTATTGTACCGCCACCGGAAATGGTTGAAAGACGACCAAGTGTTGTTATTTTCTCCAAACCATCTCTTTTCCGACTATATTTCCATGGTTTTGCCTTCTTTAGGAGAAAGCGAAGTTCCTACCCGAACATTTCGTAGCTTTATGCAACAACTGCTCCCTACTTTCCAAATCGAGGAAGAAGAGGCCCAAGAAGAAGTCTTTTTAACCGGTGATGAAAGTCAGATTCAACAGTTAAAAAGTGGGATGACTTTATTAGACTTTAATCGCCGTTATGTTAAGGCCATTACAGAATTAGGTCCTTTATTCCGGGATTTAAAAATTAAAGGAAAAACTTATATTACCGCAAACCAAATGCGTCATTGGTACCAAGAAACCAATCCTAACTTGCCACTGTATCAACGCAGTCAGTTATTGCAAACCAAACTTTTGAAAAAAGCTGGGGGCTTGCACAAAGACGAAGGCAAAAAGCAATGGGTTAAAGAAGCTACAGAAGAACGACTACAAGAATACTATGCTGACAATCCCAACGCTGATGATTCCGAAAAAAATGAACGAAAATTGCGTAACCAAATTCGCAAGGCAATTTTAAATCGCTATTTTCGACCAGTGGTGCGGGCCATTGAAGAATTCCGTTTTATTAATTTCTCCAAACAATATCTTCATTTCTTACAAAGCGTGCCTAAAAGCATTTTAGATAAAGCCAAAATCAGTCAAGAGGAGTGGCGTGAAGCAAATGCAACAATCCGCTCCGGCTTAAAAGAGCGAAAACTCCCGCAAGAAGATGCGGTCTTGTTCTTCTTACTCGCTCGCAGCTTGTATCCAGTAGACATTCCTTTGAAAGCGCGCTTTATCTTTGTGGACGAAATGCAAGACTTTCCTCCAGCGCAAGTGGCCCTGTTACGGGAACTCTATCCTAAAGCTGGTTTGACTCTTTGTGGAGATTTGAATCAAAAAGTATTTGGTAATGAAACGATCGTGGGTAATTTAGCAAAACTTTTCCCTGATGAAGACGTTACTCGCTATCAGCTAACCACTAGCTATCGTTCCACGAAAGAAATCACGGATTTTGCCAATCAATTTTTAAGCCAAGAAGACCAAGTGGAGCTCACCGCTAGAAAAGGTCCTTTGCCATTACTTGTTACGGGAAAAAACCAGTCAGAGAATCTGAATGCTCTTAAACGCTTACTAACAGATGAACGTGTTGCCGCTCACTGGCGCACCGCAATCATCTGCAAAACCATTCAAGAGTGTCAAACTCTATACCAAGGATTAACCGAAAAACAACAGGATGAAATTCAATTAATTGTTTCTGAAGATGATTTCATGAAACGATCCACCATCGTGATTCCCGCCTTTCTAGCCAAAGGTTTGGAATTTGACCGAGTTTTTGCTTGGAATATTGGGGACAATTTCACCACAGAACAAGACCGTTTAATTTTATACACGATTTGCACTCGTGCCATGCATGAGTTAACCCTCTTCACTGAAACTGATGCTTTTTCATTATTGAATCAAGCAAATCCCAAAACTTATCGCACAGAAGCAATTTAAAAGATGATGATGTGATAATCGTCGCTTTCCCATCTTTTAAACCGAACATTACCAAACCCGAGAATACAAAAGACAAGCAATTCCCATGATTTTTAATGGGAGTTGCTTGTCTTTTATCGTTATAATTTAAACACTGACTACCCAGCTTTTTTCTTTGAAGGTAGCGTAATATTCATTCTAGTGACTAAGCCATAACACTTGTCGCAAATATTTTGAGGGTCATAATCTTTTGAATAGGTCAGCCCTTCCCTCTTTATCCTTTATCATGCTCGTCTTTTTTATCCTGCTACTGGCATTTTCTGAGCTAATGGCGCTTCGGGAAAAAACAAAGCTAAGATGCCAAAGACTAAATTACATTCCGCAGCTACTTTAGGATTGTCCAAATCTAGAATCCGACTGTGACGGCCAATCGCTTGTCCTTTTATCAAGCGACTATTTCGGTTCCATTGGGTAAATTCCTCCATGCTTTCAAAATTCTTCATAGCATAAACACCACAGTGGATGATTTCTTGGAGGCGAAAAGCCACCAACGCGCTATCTACAATCTTTCCCTCATGATTAGCGAATGGCCCTTGAGAAGTTTTATAATCCAAAATAATGGTTTCCGGCTCATAGGCCAAATACCAATCCAACAGCTGAAAAAAAGCCTTGAGCCGTTTGGGTTGATTTAATAACGCCTCGCAATCGCTACCATTACGAAACACTAAAGGAATCATAATTTGATTGGGATAGACTAACATAGGCGCAAAGGGAATTTGGATCGGGGTGTATCGGCTTAAAAAACCAGAAGGCGTATAAGAGCCCACTCGATACCCTTCCACTCCATATGATTGGCAAGCTTGCACCAATGAGGCACACTGTTCAATAGGAACGGCCACCTCTTGAGCAACGCAAGTGGTAGTCACTGATTTCACCACTGGCTCCAATTTTATTCTCATACTATTCCTCCTTGCAACCCGCACCGCGCTCATTTTATGCTCATTTTGTTATAAGAATACTATAACATAAAACGCCGCTGTCGCTAAAGAGATTTAAGGACTTTATTAGCTAAAAACTGTCCAATTGTTTTTATTACGTCAATAGAGGAGATCTAAAAAAGCCAGAACAAAAACTATTCTGGCTATCATTTATTACTGATTTGGTCGGTGTTTAAAACACATGGTTCCTTTAATGGCAGCTTGCCAACCGGAATAGAGTTCTGTCGCTCGGGATTTTTCCATAGTAGGTTCGAAAACTTCTCCAATACTTGCAAAGGGCTTCAAATCCTCTAAAGAATCCCAAAAGCCTACAGCCATTCCAGCTAAAAAGGCTGCGCCTAATGCAGTGGTCTCTTTATAGCGAGCCCGTTCTACCTTTGTTTGTAAAATATCCGCTTGAAATTGCATCAATAAATCATTGGCTGAAGCCCCACCGTCAACGCGTAATAATTTAATAGGACTTTGAAAGTCTTGAGCCATGGCTTCCACCACATCCCTCGTTTGATAAGCCAGTGATTCCAATGTTGCGCGAATTAAGTGTTCCTTTTGAGTCCCTCGGGTTAACCCAAAAATGGCACCTCGAGCTTCTTGATCCCAATAAGGTGCCCCCAACCCAGTAAAGGCCGGCACCACATAAACATTATCGCTATCTTCAACTCGTGCTCCGTAAATTTCTGACTCTGCTGCGTCAGTAAATAAGCGCAAGCCATCTCGTAACCATTGAATTGCAGAGCCAGCTACAAAAATACTACCTTCTAAAGCATAAGTAATCTCTCCATTAATCCCATAGGCAATGGTGGTTAAAAGCCCCTTAGTCGACGCAATTGGCTCACTACCAGTATTCATTACGATGAAAGCTCCCGTACCATAAGTATTTTTCACCATACCTTTTTCAAAGGCCTGTTGACCAAACAATGCAGCTTGTTGATCTCCTGCCATACCGGCAATGGGAATTTTTTGACCATAAAACAAAAAGTCTTCCGTATAACCATAAATTTCCGAGTTTGATCGCACTTCCGGTAACATCTGTTTAGGAATATCCAAAAGAGCTAGAATTTCTTCATCCCAACATAAATCATGGATATTAAACAGCATAGTTCGGCTGGCGTTGGTATAGTCCGTCACATGAACTTTCCCTTGGGTCAATTTCCACAAAAGCCAAGTGTCAATGGTACCAAACAATACCTCACCACGAGTTGCTCTTTCTCGACTACCGGGAATTTTATCCAAGATCCATTTAATCTTAGTGGCAGAGAAATAGGAATCAATCAAAAGTCCCGTTTTTTCTCGAATCATTTTTTCATGGCCCGCCGTTTTTAATTCATGGGCAATTGCACTGGTTTGCTTTGATTGCCAAACAATGGCGTTATACAACGGCTCTCCTGTTTTCCGATCCCAAATCACGGTGGTTTCCCGTTGATTCGTAATGCCAATGGCTTTGATTTCTTCCGGATGAATGCTGCTGTCAATTAAGGCATCCGACATAACGGATTGAGCCGAGTTCCAAATGTCCATAGGATTGTGTTCCACCCACCCCGCCTCTGGAAAAATTTGCGGAAATTCTCGTTGCGCTCGTCCCACTTCTTTGCCCTCGTGATTAATCAATATCGCCCGCGTACTAGTCGTTCCTTGATCAAGGGCCAATATATAACCTGGTTTCATATTTTCTCCACCTTAAATTGATTTCAGTTTAGTATAGCATATCCTACTTTCTTGCCAAAAAGATTCTCGGTATCCACTGACATAACAAAATGCCCACTATTCCCATAAAAAGCTGTCTTCATTACTTCTGAAAAGTACAAAAAGACTGGTACGCTAAACGCACCAGTCTTTTAGACGAAAACTCAATCTTCAAGTTCTACATTGTGATAAACAGATTGCACATCTTCTAAATCTTCCAAAGCGTCAATCATTTTTTCGAATTGTTCCAAGTCTTCTCCTGATAAAGATACTTCGTTTTGAGGGACCATTTGCAATTCAGCCACAGAAAATTCAGTAATTCCTTTTCCTCGCAAAGCATTGTTAATGGCACTGAAGTCTTCGGATTCACCGTAAACTACGATTTGGCCATCCTCTTCTTCCACGTCTCTCACATCGATATCTTGATCCATTAAGTATTCTAAGATTTCATCCGCATCATCTCCGGCAAAGCCAAAGAGTGCTGTGTTGTCAAACATATAAGAAACAGCACCGGAAACTCCCATATTCCCGCCGTTTTTCCCAAAAGCTGCCCGTACATCTGCTGCAGTACGGTTTACATTGTTGGTCAATGTGTCCACAATCACCATGGAGCCATTAGGGCCAAACCCTTCATAGCGTAGTTCTTGATAGGTTTCATCCCCGCTACCTTTGGCTTTTTCGATTGCTCGATCAATAATATGTTTTGGTACATTATACGTTTTCGCCCGTTCGATTACGAACCGCAGTTTTTGATTCGCATGGGGATCAGGTTCTCCAGATTTTGCAGCTGCATAGATTTCAATCCCGAATTTTGCATAGACGCGGCTATTGGCCCCATCCTTTGCGGTTTTTTTAGCGACGATATTTGCCCATTTACGACCCATCATTACACTTCGCTTTCAATAATTGTTATGTGAAAAATATCCTGTTCCATTATACTTGTCAAAAAGCATTCTGTGAAGTCTTTTCTAGGGAATTTCCACTCGCAAGGGAAATCGCCCGATATTTTGCTCGGGAACTCGCTGATCCCCTAAGCGATAAAGTTCATCAGCTCGCTTACTCACGACTTGTTCCACTGTAGTCCCTTGGCCAATTTTACTTAAGAGAGGTAATTGTAAGTTTTTCTTGTTTTGATGCAAATATGCTCGGCCAGATTTCGTGTAGCCAAGAATTCTTAAGGCTGGTTGTTCCCAGGCTGCTGTCATTTCTTCTTGAGTAATATTTAATAAGGTATAACACAACAACCGCTGCATCCTAGTCCACGTATAGCGCTTGGATTTAATCTGGGATAAAAATGACTGGTAATCCGTTTCATTTCGGGCAGCATTCATTAAACGAGTCTCAAGTCCTTCTACCATTTGATAAATAGTTTGCAACTCACTTTTGCGACTAGCTAACAAGCGATACCGCAAAAGAGGCCATAATTTTTCCCAAGTGACTTGTTCTTTTAACAGAGCGTTCATTGTCTGAGAAGGAATCCACGGACTGACATCCACTCCTCGTTGTACACCTTGGCGAATACCTGTAGCACTGGCAAACTCCTGAACTAGTCCGGCTTCATGGTAAGCTGCTCCTTTTCGCTGAATAGGAATCAATTTCATAGGACGCGAATAGCTGGCATTTTCCTTAGCATAGGTCAAGCCTAATACGTGATTGGGTTGTTCGCCAGATAAATGCAAGGCCGGAAAGAGCTCTTGATAAACTAGACTCATCTTCTGGGGATAGCTGAGTTTTTGATCGGAAATTTGTTGGAAAGCTGTATTTACTCGCTCTTGTTCTGCCCAAGCGAAATTGCCAAAAGCTTGGTAATCAAAGTCTACACTATCTTCTGTTCCAAAACATAAACTGTCACAGTTTAGCGCCTGTAATAATTTCACTCCACCTTTGGCAAAATAATCCGCTGCCTGAACTGACCACGAAACAGGCAATTCCACCACTAAATCCACACCGTTGTGTAAAGCTGCCTCAGCCCGCTGCCATTTATCTACAATCGCTGGCTCTCCTCGTTGCAAAAAATTGCCACTCATTACGGCAATCACGACTTCGGCACCACTTTTTTGCCGGGCCATTTTTGCATGGTAAGCATGACCATTATGAAAAGGATTGTATTCCACAATAATTCCCACTGACTTCATCTTTTCACCTCGCTATCCATTATAACAGTACAGATAGTAGAAACAAATGAAATAAGAAAGCAAAGTGCCACAGTCATTTCTAAAGGATAAATAGCGACTATTTCCAGACACAAAAAAATGAAAAAACAAGCAACTTCCATTCAAGAACATTGGAAGTTGCTTGTTTTTTATAATCCCGCATTTGGGATTGATTGAAGACTGGTGAAGCGACTAGGGGTAAACGCTACTCTTTACTCTAAGTTTTCCCCATTTGAAGCCATTACTCGTTGATACCAGTAGTAACTGTCTTTTTTGTATCGCTTCAAGCTGCCTTCTTGAGTTTCATCTTGATCCACATAGACAAAGCCATAGCGTTTTTGATAACCATTTAACCAGCTTAAAAGATCCGTATAAGACCAAGTACAGTAGCCCAACACTTCGCAGCCTTCGCTAATGGCATCCCCAATGGCAGCCACATGGTTTTTCAAATACTTAATTCGATACTCATCATGAATTTCATGATTTTCTGTAATCTTGTCGTATTCTCCTAAACCATTTTCCGTAATCAGAACTGGTAAACGGTAGCGACTAGTCACTCGTCTTAAAGCAATGTGAATTCCCGTAGGATCAATTTCCCAATCCCAGTTCGTACGATCCACAAAAGGATTGGAAACTTTTTTATACATTCCTGGAACACCGGATTCTTCAGAACTGCCTTTTTTCCCCGTGGTATTCATTTTCCCTTGCCCCACTCCATCAAGTGGATTGAAAGCATTGGTGGCTGTTTGATAGTAGTTCATCCCCATAAAGTCAGGTTTAGCCGAACGTAATAATTCCATGTCCCCTTCTTCAATCGTTGGTGCAATTCCCCGAGCTTTCAAATAATGCATGATACTGATTGGATATTCGCCCCAAGCGTAAACATCCATCCAATAATGAGCCATTAAGTCTTCTGCATTTTCCGCGGCCAAAACATTTTTCGGATCGCTATCAATGGCATAGTTTGGTGTATAGGCAAAGCTTGGCCCGATTTTCCCAGGCATATTCAACTCATGGAATTTATTAATCACACTAGCATTAGCCAAATTAGCAATGTGGTTTGCTTCGTACATCCGTTTTTCATCGGTAACACCTGGAGGATGCAATGCCAACATATAGCCCATTTGAATAAAGACGTTTTGTTCATTTAAACTAACCCAATAATGAACTTTATCTCGGAATGCTTCGAACAAAACAGTGGCATAGTTCACAAAATCATCAATAATTTTGCGAGATTCCCAGCCTTGATATTCATCTTGTAAGGCTTGAGGCAAGTCCCAATGGTACAAAGTAAGCACTGGTTCGATACCGTTTGCAATCAATTCATCAACTAGACGAATATAAAAGTCCAAGCCAGCTTGATTAACTTCTCCTCGTCCTTTAGGAAAAATCCGTGTCCACGCTACGGAAAAGCGATAAGCTTTCAACCCTTGTTCTTTCATTAATGCGATATCTTCTTGGTAACGATGGAAATGATCTACTGCCAGATCCCCATTGGTCCCTTTAAATGTTTTTCCGGGAATGCGGACAAATTCATCCCAGACAGATGGTCCTTTACCGTCTTGGTCCCAAGCACCTTCTACTTGATAAGCAGCTGAAGCCGAACCCCAAAGAAAATCTTTTGGAAATTTCGATTGCTTTGTCAAATGTACCCCTCCTCAAATTTTAAATGACTAGACATTAGCCCTTCACTTCTTTAGTATAGCAAATTTTCAATCGAATATCCTTCTTTAAGTAAGATTTCTATAAAAAAAGCGAGGAATGGCTAAGCCCTCCTCACTTCTTACTTATGACAAACGAAAAACCACCGACGACTTTTTTCATTTGGTTCACTATCAATAAAATCAGCATAGCATTCTACCTTGCTAAATCCTGCGTTTTCCAACATGCGCACGTACTCAGCCAAAGGATAAGTCCGTTCTTCATGAATCTCATCTTCACGGATAAACAAGTTGTTAGCCACTTTTTCCTCGGAAGGATTTTCCGGCACAAAAAACGTCAAAAAATGTTGAATGGTATCTGGAGCATCTTGATAGCTATCCCACAAAAAGGCAAATTCATCAGTTTGATAATGATAGCTGTACTCAGGAAAGACCTCATTAATCTGGTATTGGGAATGAACGTCAAATAAAAAGACGCCCTCTTCCTCTAATACTTGATAGACTTCATCAAAAACCTGTTGCACGCTAGGAGCGTCTGGCATATAGCAGATAGAATCAGAAAAACAGGTCACAGCTTCAAAGCTACCCACGCCTTCTAAATCCATCATATCTCCAGCTAATAATTGAATGTCCGCATGCGCTTCATAGGCTCGTTCACTGGCCATCATCAACATTTCCTCAGAAAGATCCAAGGCGGTGACTTGATAATCTTCCTTAGCAAAAGCTACCGCTAAAGCTCCGGTACCGCAGGCTAATTCCAATAAGTTACGGCGCTTGCCTAAATGACGCTTGGCAAAGCTTAACCATTTGTCATACAAGGTTTTGTCCATCACCTCATCATAGACAAAGGCAAAGGTTTCGTAGGCCATTACGCCACAACCCACTTACTAATGTCGACTAACGGCGCATCGGCCCAAAGCTTTTCTAAGTTATAAAAAGCTCGTTCGTTATTCGAAAAGACATGAACGATGACATCCCCTAAGTCAATTAAGACCCAAGCAGCCCCGTCTTTGCCTTCAATCCGTTTGACATCCACACCATTTTTTTCTTCTTGTTCCAACACTTCATCAATAATTGCATTGATTTGGCGTTCACTATTGGCAGAACAAATCACAAAATAATCTGCTAAAAGGGAAATTTCCCGCACATCTAAAGCCAAGATATCCTCAGCATGTTTA
The DNA here is from genome assembly GCF_040925905.1 of Enterococcus sp. 2201sp1_2201st1_C11_2201SCRN_220225. Classification (NCBI taxonomy): domain Bacteria; kingdom Bacillati; phylum Bacillota; class Bacilli; order Lactobacillales; family Enterococcaceae; genus Enterococcus; species Enterococcus sp. 2201sp1_2201st1_C11_2201SCRN_220225. The sequence goes on along the minus strand of NZ_JBCOJC010000001.1, from coordinate 13,713 downwards.
CTATCTGCCGCAGTTACGGCGATTTCTAAAATCTTCTGACTATCTATTTTAGGTCAGCTCCTTTTCTTTTTTGCTACCCAGTGATTATAGGTTTCTAAAGTTTTAGGGTAGACAGCATTTTCATTTTCAATTAAATGGGCTAAAGTATGTTTGGTTTCATAACGCACCGCTTCATCCAAATCCACCATGGCAATCTCTCGAGCTTCCACCACTCCAGGAAAATCCCGCCCTGGTTCAATATAGTCTGCTACATAAATGATTTTATCCAATAAACTCATTTGGGCAGCTCCTGTAGTATGAAGACGAATCGCTTGTAAGATTTCTTCGTCTTCAATTCCCAGTTCACGGGCTACAAAATTAGCCCCCACCAAGCCATGCCAAATGGCGTTATTCCAATTTAACAAGGCTAAATCAAAACCATCGCGACGAATCACCAGTTCAAATTCATCATCTGGACGTTCTTTGGCATAATCATGGCACAAAGCGGCAATAGAAGCTTTGACTGGAGAAGCACCGTATTTTTCAGCTAAAGCCACCGCTACCTCTTCCACACCTAAAACATGTTTAAAACGTTTTTCACTCATGTGCATCTGCACTTTTTGCATCAAGCGTTCTCGGTCTAAATCCGTATAAGTTGGTTCATTCATCTAAGTACAGCCCCTTTTCTTCGATATAGTCTCGTACCGCTTCTGGTACATAATAACGAATGGAACACCCTTGGGCTACTTTTTGACGAATCATCGTCGAGCTAAGATCCATTAAAGGCACATCCACCCACATCAAAGGATAATCCGAAATTTCTGGATAACCGGGGCGGCGTACCCCTACAAATTGGGCTAACTGCATTAATTCATCCACTTTATGCCATTTAGGTAAGTATTCCACCATATCACCACCGATGATGAAATAATAGTCCGTATCCGGATGTCGTTCTCGCAATTCCTTCATCGTTTCATAAGTGTAACTCTTACCTTGCCGTTGCAATTCAATGGGTTCAATGGCTAATAAAGGGTTGCCTTCAATGGCCAGCTGCAACATCCTTAGCCGATGCTCTGGAGCAATGGTTGTTTTTTCATCCACATGAGGTGGCAAAAATTCTGGCATTAGATAGACTTGATCCAGTCCCAATAATCGCCCCACTTGATCCGCTAAAATCAAATGAGTATTGTGTACCGGATTAAAGTTTCCGCCCAGAATACCTACTTGACGCCGTTTTACAAACTCAGGTTGGGGGTTGGCCACCAAAGTTTGAACGTCTTTTCTGATCTTGGTTTGCAACATATTCCCTCACTTTCCTTTGTAAATTTAGCCTTAGATGGCTTTAACTTCAGTCGAAATCTTTTGGTATTTTTCTTTTGAAGAAGGTTTGAATAAAACCACAACACGACCGATGATTTGCACTATTTCACAGTGAATTTGGTCATGTAAGACTGCTGCCACTTCATCGGCAACTTCATCCGTATTTTGTAACAATGTGATTTTAATCAATTCCCGCTTTTCTAAAGCTTCTTGAATTTGTAAAATCATCGCTTCATTTAATCCGCCTTTACCAACTTGAAAAATTGGTTGCAGGTGGTGGGCTTTACTGCGCAAAAAACGTTTTTGTTTTCCTCGTAATTCCATTCTTTCACTTTCCTTCCAAGTACTGCTATTTTCTTACACTAAAGCTTTCCGACGTAAAACATCCACACCTTTTGGCGCCCAGCCACAGACGACTCCCGGTTTTTGCACCGTTACCCAACCGAGCCCGGCAAAGACAATATCCGTCTTTTCTTTCACTGAAAACTCAAAGCGCACTAATTCAGGAAAATCTGCCACTTCATCGGGACGGGGTGGTTGCAATAATCCGCCAACATGTTTTTCGTAAAACGCATCCGCTTTTTCCAGTTTGGTACGATGAATTTCAATATCATTGGCCATAAATGCGGTAAACGACGCCCGTTCTCCTGCGACGAAGTCAAAGCGGGCTAGTCCTCCAAAAAACAAAGTTTGCCCAGGATTTAATTGGTAGACTTTGGGTTTTATTTCTTTAGCTGGCGCAATGATTTTTAAATCTTTTTTACCTAAATAATGCGCCATTTGATGCCGGTGAATAATCCCTGGCGTGTCAATTAGAAAATGACCGTCATCTAGCGGAATCTCGATTTTATCCAAAGTAGTTCCAGGAAAACGTGAAGTGGTAATCAATTCTTTCACACCAGCAGTCTGTTTAATGATGGCATTGATCAATGTGGATTTCCCTACGTTGGTCACACCCACCACGTAAACATCCCGGCCCTCTCGATACTTCTCAATCATTTCCAATAAATTAGTCATTTCATTTGGCTTTTTAGCACTGGTTAACAGCACATCCACTGGTCGTAACCCCGCTTCATGGGCTCGTTCTCGCATCCATTGCGTCATTTTAGACTTTTTCAACGATTTTGGTAAAATATCCACTTTGTTTCCCACTAATAAAACCGGATTATCCCCGACAAAACGATGTAATCCGGGAATCAGTGATCCGTTAAAATCAAAGATATCCACTACATTGACAATCAAAGCTTCCTTTTGGCCTAATTCATTTAAAAGTCGTAAAAAATCATCATCCGTCAAACTCACATCTTGGATTTCATTGTAATGGCGTAAACGGAAACAGCGTTGACAATAAACTTCTCCTGTAGCAAGTCCTTTATCTAATGCAGATTGGGGAGTATAACCTAACGTATCCGGTGTGGTGGTTTGAATCTCTGCCCCACAGCCGATACAATGCAATGCTTCATTTTCGATTGCTTCACTCATGTAGTTCACCTCGCCAGATCATCTCTGGATTTTTTTTCACTAAATGTTTCATTATTTTGCTTTCAAAAAAACGATTAATCCGGGTATTCCAGCCATCTGTATTAACTACCGGCTTTACCAAAATGCTTTTCACCCCTGCTGAGTGAGCTGCTTTAATATCCGTCATCAACTGATCCCCTACCATAACTACTGCTTCTGGGGGCAAACCCAAACGTTGACAAGCTTGATGAATTCCTCTCGCAAAAGGTTTTAATGCCCGGGAAATATACTCTAGCCCAAAAGGCTCAATCGCCTTGGCTACACGTTGCGCGTTATTATTGGAGACCACAATAACGGGAATTTCTGCTTGCTCCATTTGAGCTAGCCAATTGCGTAACTCCTCCGTACCATTTGGATTATTCCAAGCAATCAAGGTATTGTCTAAGTCAGTTAGAACGGCTTTAATGCCTTGCTTTTGCAATTGAGCTGGCGTAATTTGATAGATTGCCTCTACCATCCAGGTTGGTTTATAACTTAAAAACATGGATACTCCTCTTCACTGGTTGTCCTTTTCTCAAAAAAAGGAGTACATTTTCTGCACTCCTCAAACCCTGATTATACAATAAAAATACGAAGAATACTAGCGTTTAAGAATTTGTTTGCCCACCTTAACGCCTTCCTCAAACAAGCCTGCTACTAAAGTCAACTAACCGTCTCCCCCTTCTTTTGATTATCAATAGCACTTTATAACTAAAGGCCCCCCTTAATCACAACCACTGCCTTTACCGTTCACTGCAAAAATCTTTTTGGTAATTTTTACTTTAATGTTTTTTGAATTTTGGTATACTAGGTGTAAAGGGTTCCAAATGAAAGGATGAACGATATGAGCAGCCTATTGGAATTGAAGAATGGTTCCGATATTCGAGGAATTGCCATCTCCACTGCTGAGCACAAGGCAAACCTCACTTCAGAAAGCATCAAAGAAATCGCCTATGGATTGGTAAATTGGTTTCGCAATCAAACCGATAAGCCGATTACGTTAGGCATTGGGCGAGACAGCCGCATCAGTGGAGCCGATTTAGCAGCCACATTAAAAAGCGTTTTTCTCACTGAAGACATTGAGGTGATTGACTTTGGTCTGGCTACTACCCCGGCTATGTTTATGGCGACCCAATTCCCTCAATTTGACTGCGATTTTGCGATTATGCTCACAGCAAGTCACTTGCCTTACTATTACAATGGTATCAAAATTTTCTCGAAAACTGGTGGTGCTGAAAAAAGTGATATTGAATATATTTTGACGCATACTACACCTACAGAAAAAAATGGGGCTGATGTAGCTCAAGAGGCTGATTTACTGACCCCTTATGGTGCAGACTTAGTTGCGAAAATTCGTAGCAGAAAACCTGATAATCTACAACCTCTTGCTGGGATGAAAATTATCTTAGACGCAGGTAACGGGGCCGGCGGTTTTTTTGCAGAAAAAGTCTTAAAACCTTTGGGAGCTGACACCACCGGATCACAATTTTTAGAACCAGATGGTCATTTTCCCAACCACATTCCCAATCCTGATAATAAAGAAGCCATCAATAGCATTCGAACTGCCGTTTTACGGGAAAAAGCTGATTTAGGCATTATTTTTGATACAGATGTGGATCGTTCGGCGGTGATCACTCAAGCTGGCAACGTGCTAAATCGCAATAATCTGATTGCTGTTTTAAGCATGATTTTATTAAAAGAGTCGCCTGGAGCATCCATCGTGACCAACTCCCCGACTTCTGATCATTTAAAAACCTTTATTGAAGCTCATGGTGGCCGGCAAGTGCGTTATATTTCTGGTTACCGCAACGTTATTAACAAAGCCATTGATCTAAATAAAGCCGGTATCGATTGTCCTTTAGCTATTGAAACCAGTGGTCATGCAGCATTCCGGGAAAATTATTTCTTAGACGATGGCGCTTATGTAATCGCTAAGATTTTGACGCTACTTCCTAGTCTGCAAGCAGCCGGCCAAACCTTAGACGATTTAATTGCCGATTTAAAACAACCGGCAGAAACCTTGGAATTGCGTTTTCCACTTAAGGGAGTTGACTACCGCAATACTGGTATGAAAGTCATTGAGGATTTGAATGACTATGTGGCTACCATCCCCGGTTGGAAAGTAAATTCAGAAAACGAAGAAGGCATTCGAATTTCCATGAGCACGCCTTTTGGCTCCGGCTGGTTTCTGTTGCGAATGAGTTTACACGAGCCATTGTTAGTTTTACAAATTGAAAATGACGAACTCGGACATAACCCAGAAATCCTAGAAAAACTAAAAGCTTTCTTCCAAAATTATTCCAAAGTTGATTTGACACCTTTAGAAAAAATAGTATCAACTATGAAGTAAGCAAATAAAGACCGGATAGCCTCCTAAAAAAACGCAACCGACACATGATATTCTTTATCATGTGTCGGTTGCGTTTTAACTTTGAAGTGGGCTAGTTAGACCAGTTATTATGTTTTACTTGTAAAATTTTTATACCTTAGCCAAAAAATGCCACCTTTAGATGGGAGTATCTAAAGGTGGCTTGGGGGGAGTTGTCAATGCTTGGCTTCGGGATTTTTGGGGAAAATCATTTTCGCCAGCAAAGGCTAGAAGCAAGTAATTGACATATTTGATAAATACGGTGGGAGTACCATATTTATTCATAAAAAAGGGCAATCAGATAAAGCTAACATCCTCTGTCAGTTATCCGACAAGCAGTATTATGCCAAATATTTTCAAAAAAAGCTAGCCTTTTTTGAAAAAAATTTACTAGCTTTTTCCACTTTATTGTGAAAGCTCTTTTCTAGTAAAGATTACAGAATCACTAAATCAATGATTTCTATTAAAATTCCCAATCCGACAATAACAGTACCACTAAAACGTCCCTTGCGAATATCCTCGTTGGAATAGCGCTTACTGCGCAATGAAACTCCCGCCGCTAAATAATACTGCTTGCCCAAAAGAATCAACAGTCCCCCAGCGATAAATACGCCTCCCAAAAGCAATAGAGCCACAGCTTCTGATATTCTTCCATTTGAGGCTAAAATTCCCGGCAGTAATACTGCAACAATGAAGCTCCCTGTAATAAATTGTTTCATACTTTTTCTCCCTCTAACTAAATGTTAACAAGTTACATAGAAGAATTGCTCTTTTGATAAAAGGAGGAATTGTTTGAAAAAGATAGAACAATAAACTAGCCCCGACTCGAAATAAAAGCCAATTTAGCCCATCCTTTCTTAAAGGAATTTTCTTTCCTTTCAACATTGATACTTGTACTAAACGATAAATTCAAACTTACTGAGCGATTTTTATTTCACTACAAAAAGAGCTGTAATCCATGTCAAGGACTACAGCTCCTTCTCATTATAAGAAGCGGGTGACGAGAATCGAATAATCGGATTAGCTTTTTTGACTACCTTTTCAGATATGTTTCTACCTATTATAATATGTGTTTACATATTTTGACGAAATTATTTTTTGGGTATTTCGTGGGTAAAGTTAAAATTACCCAAAAATAACGCCCTACAATTTTTTCGTTTTTAGTCGCGACGTTTTTATCCTCTATATTTTACTTTCTGTTCGCTTGATTTTTACGAACGTACGTTTGTATAATTTAAGTGAGGTGAACGATATGACTGAACTACATCCCTATCATGACCGTAAAAAACTGAAATGGAATGGCTTTTTTATATCCGAACACACAGCCATGTTAAAAGAAGAACAACGAAAAGATGCCATCATAATTGAGCCGAAGGAAAAGCTAACTGAAGAAGAAATCGGCGCGGTGCTGTCTGAGGCGATTGTTAAAAACAAACGCGTTGCGGTGCAATTGGATAATATTGTGGACGATAGCTATCTTCCGGATATTTGTGGCATGGTCAAAGGCTATGATGAGAGCGCGATCTACATTGGTACCGAACGGATTAAACTGGAAGAAATCCGCAACGTGGAATTTGAATCTGTGGCCAAGTGGTCAGATTTGGAGGCGTAGCATGGAGACCATCAGAGGTACAGTAACCAAGGTTAAGATACTCAAAATGAGCGAGCGCCCTCTCATCTATTTTAAGGTTGATGAAATAAGCTGCCTGATTGCTACCCACTCCCTCACCTTTTTGGCCGACGTTGCCGAAGGTAGCCGGATTGCGCTGGCTGGGGAATTTAACAGTCGCAAGCAGTTTGTTTGTAAGAAGTATGCGGTCATCGGGAAACCGCAGATCGTGGTGGAATTTGAGCGTAGCAGATACCCACACAAAGTTTACTAGTCTCCTTTTTGGAGGCTTTTTTTGCGTACCTACTATTAAAGGAGGCACGCGCATGAAACTGATCAGATACCTATACGCTCTCTACATCGGATTGACCATACTGACCATTATCGCTGTTGCTAAATTGTTGCTGAGGCTTGCGAGGTGGATGGCGAGGTAACCCTGCTGTAGCGGGGTTTTTGTTTTGGAATAAATACTTCAAAATATTTGAGTATTTCTGTTGACTACTACATTATATTGTAGTATTATATAAATATAGAGAGGGACATAACTTAAAGGAGGAAGAACAATGAGAGTTTACTTGAATGGTGATGGAGCAGAATTGGCATTCATCGTTATCAACGACGATGAAAAGTGGTACTTGTTTACTAATGGAAGCGGGGCATCGAATTATATCGATGTCGATGATGAAGACTATAACCCAGAATCGTTAGATGCTTCCGATTTATTTTTAGAAGAACCAACTAAGTTGATATGGGAATTACAAGACCAAGGATACGAAGAAAAGGATGAAGATTGATGTATCTGCTAGATGATTATCTTAAAGCACACGGGGTCACTCGTTACAAGCTTTCGCAGATTTCAGGTATTGGCGAGTCTACTCTTGCCACTTACAAGATAAAAGAACTGAAGGAGTTCCCTGTTTATCTTTTAGACGGAATAGGAATGTTGGTTGGCAAGAAGTCTTGGGAAGTATTAAAGGACTTGAAAATGCTAGAAAACACGGAATAACAAAAAAACGCCCCCGACCGCATAGGCCGAGGGCTGTTTGCTATTTATAAAAACTTGCCTACTTCAAGTTCGCCGTTTTTCCGCATCCGAAACTCAATAGCTTCAATTGCTAGTCCTTTTCCGGTCGTTCCGGCAATCTCACCATCTTTTTTCCACGCTTGCCAACCTGTTTTAGCTACATGCACGCGGTACTCAATGGAGTATCCTTGTTTTGTCAAATGCTCGCCAAGCCAAAACTGGACTGCTTCCAGATTCCGGTTTTGCCCGGTCGTGCCAGTGATGTTATAGTTCCATGGTTTCCAGCCAATACCGGACACGTGAGCCTTGCTGGTAATCAGATCACCAATGCCGTTCCAGAGTACCTCCACCGCTTGGATTGGGATTGCCTTGCCAGTTGTCCCCGCAGTTATAGTACTGCCCACGTAGCCAAGCCAACCTTGGTTTGGTATATGGACGCGATAAAACAGGCCTTTTCCGGGTTTGGCAATGCCTTGGCTAATTGTTGGTTGAGAAGGTTTTGGCGGTGTTTGAGCTTTTGAGCCTGCATAGGCTAACCAGGCAGCTTTGTCGCCATAGAAATAGTTTTTATCGTATGGAGTTGACGTGTACTGCCACATCATAGCGCCGGGCCAATAGCCCAGTTTATCCAATGGCGCTGAGTAATCGGCTACCCACAGGCCGTAGTTCGCTTTGACTACTTCCGCCCAGTTTTCCTCTTTTGTGACAGAGGCGCTCATATAGATAATTGGTCGGACACCAGTCTTTTGATAGACATAATCCAGCCATTTTTTTGCAATAGTGGGGCCTTGCCGACCGTACATTTCATAATCCAGACAGAGAATACCTTTACCTACATATCCTTTTGTAGCCGCAATAAAGTAATCAGCCTGTGCTTGCCATGGTGAGCCATCCATAAAATGGTACACGCCCCAGACCTTGCCAGCTTTAACCGCTTGCTGGACAAACTGGTCGCAGTATTTATCGGTAAAGTAATTGCCTTCCGTCGCTTTAAACATATAGCCATCTGCTGGATAATCCTTAATGTTTTTGGAGCCGTTGTTATTGGATAAATCCACGATATCTAAAATTGACATAGAGCTACCTCCTTATAGGTTGTTTTCTTGGTCGTCTTTGTCTAGAGCGTTCAACTCCCGATATTTTGCAGAGCTATTAATTGTAATAGCTCCTAAAAAGGTGGTAAAAAGTGTTAATGTCGTAACGGCTAATTCCGTGCCTTCCCAGCCATATGCTTTACCTAATCCGGCAATCAAAGCTGTAAGAGCTGGCAAAAAAATCATTACTATCCATTTAACTTTGTTATAAGTATCGTTTGTCATTTTCATCATTCATCCTCCTCTTTCTCAATTACTGGCATGGCACAAATTCTTTCGTACATTGCATGTCCTGTGCCATTTCCTCCAAGTCCACTGTACGCCTTCCAGAGGTGACTTATATTGTTCAGCTCTTTCATGGTCACTGACCCACGCTTTAAGATGATTTCGTAAGACGAGTAAATCCGGTCGTGGAGACTTGCTAGGCTCGCCTCCTGCCGTAAATTTCCTTGTAATTCAAGCGTATCTAAGCGCATGTCTAGCTCAGTCTGGCCTTTAAGCAGTTCGTCTAGTTGGTCGTTGCGCTTTTTAATCTCCTTGTAGAGCTTCCAAAACTGACGGCCAGCAAAGATGATTCCGCCTACCAGTCCCACACCAAAATATTGTCTAAAAAAATCGTTTAACTGATCTAATACCTCCATACACAACCCTTCTTTTCTCAAAAATAAAAGAGATCACTAATCAGTAGCCTCTTCCGTCACTGGTCTAATGTACTGGATTCCGACTGGCGAATACGGAAACCCGCCAAGAAAAATAGCAGCCGTAGTTAAGTTTCCGTACTCATCTTTTTCGGTTAACGCCGGCTGAATTCCTTTAATTTCATCTTCCGTCGCATCCACGAAAATCGGTTCTGTACTGTGGTACTTGATTTCAATCTTCATCTTTTTCTTCCCCCTCGATGGTATATGTTAAAAGCTCAATTAAAACAACTTCGTCAGCTTTAACCGTGCAAGAATCGATTAGATCAACGAAAGTGTTTTTAGCATTGATAATTTTATTTCTCATATCACGATAATCCTTAGTATGTTTCACACCAATCTGGATATGTGTACCATTTTTTAAAGTAAATTGTGCGTATTTTTGTTCCATTACAATTCTCCTCCTTCGATTGATCCAATGAATCCGTAAACTGTACATTGGCCAGTAAACCTAGCTCGTGCACCGATTGGTTTTAAAACTACTTCATGCCAACCACGAGTAATTTTCCCATCGTCAGTGTAAAAATACCTCGTGACATCCAAGCGGTCAGCGTTTAGCGATGTAATCTCAGTTACTTTTTGATTGTCGATTAACACTTCGATTCGATCAGGCATCTGGTCATCTTCAAAAATTCCGTAGTCTATATCATGAGTATGGTCTGGCAACTCGATTTGATGGCTGTGTGCTGGGACTGTGAAATCATGTTTGTGGCTTGGAATATTAACGCTAAATCCGTGGTTATGGGCCGGAATATTAATAGACACATTGTGTGTGTGGTTGTCGGCACGAGTGTTTGTATTTAAGTTATTTGTTCCAGTTGATTCAATTACCACTAAATCAGCCGTTCCTTGCGCGTAATAAGCCCTTCTTTTTAACTGATCAATATCTGTTGGATTATCAAAAGCATATTTGAATGTTGTGTGATCGTGCGAGCCGTTTGCTGTGGAGGTGGAACTTTGTACACTCGCACCCCCGGATTGACTTGTGCCACCTTGGACGCTTGCGCCACCCCCAGCAGTCGAACTTGCTGTATATCCGCCAGCAGCAGTACTGCCAATCAATGCTCCACCGCCTTTTGTGGCACGACTGTACGCCCGATATTTGTCTGTTTTAAACGTGAGAATCACTTTGTTGATTTTTTTGAGCTCATCTTCAAAAAAGACCGGTACTGGCAACGGCTTATCCTCGTCGGCATTGTCAAAAAAGGAAACCGTATCTTTGTTCGTAGCGCCAACGGATGAGAGCTTGTAAATCTCTAGCTGACGCTCTAAATCTGCTGTGGTGGTGGTAATATCACCGCTAATGTAATTAATATCAAGTTGGATATTTCCTGGATCACCAAACACATCCGTTTTTTTCTCATTCATAATTCTTAGATTGGTCACTCCGAAAAGGCTAGTCCACAGTTGAACGACTTGGCCACTTCTTAACCTGTCGATTTCAGGAATCTTTGTGGTGGTCCATCTCGTCGGAATTGATTTAATTAAATCAATAGCCGTGGTCTTCCAAGTTACTTTTGGACGTTTGGCACTTTCTAACAATCCCCTAGCGCTTTCCAAAAGAGATTCTTCGTTGATGAAACGCTCATCTTTCTTGATGTATTCAATCAGACCATATTCCGCACGACTTCCCGCATCTTCCACATAGTCTTTACCACCATTGATTTTTTTGAAGTTGAGATTGTTAATGCCATCGCCTTTTCCTAAAAATGTCAGGCGGTTAATCAAGTTGCTGGCATTTTCTTCAACCGTTAAATCTTTTAGATTCCAACCTTCCCGAATGCGACAAACCGGCTTAGTATCTGGCTTGATTAGATTGATTGTCCACGGATAGCTAGTAGTGTCGTATGTCCACATGTACTCTTCCGCGAAGCCTTCTGTGATAGAAAACAATGCTGAGGCCAGCCCATTTTCGTTTTCGAAGGAATACTCAAAATAGCGTGTGAAATCACATCGGCCCAATTGCCAGTGTTTCACATCTTGAAAATTTAAAATCCACTCAATCACTTGGCGAGTAGTCCAGCCTCGTTTTGTCTGATGGTAGCCAGAAATAGCCGAATCCATGAGAGTAGACAGAACGTGGAGACAATCGTAATCAACGGTCTGACCACTAGAGCTTGTCTTGGAAACTTGACTCATAATGCGAAATAGCCCAATGTACTCGCCGTCCTTATCGCGCATTTCCAAAAAGTTCATGAGCTTCACTTTTTTTCTGGTTGGATCTTTTAAGGGTAAAGAAAAACCAGCTGACCATATTTGGTTAACTGGTTTTTCATAGCTGACATTGTATGCGTTTCTTAAGACGGCGGTAGTTTGGTTGGATAAGTTTTTGACTTTTAGCATTTAGATCACACCTCCGTATGAACCAGAAAGCTGTCACCCAAAGTCCGGCCACCAAGATACAAATTTCGGCCAATAAAGAATACTGCTTCTGGCTCAATTTTCTTAGCAGCGCCGTTTTCGTCCATCCAAACATAAGTGTATTTTTGCTTAATCCTGTATGTCTCGTTAGTAAATTCCAAAACTTTGCACGTAATATCGTCAAATCCTGACATGTAGTAGATATTTCCATTTCGGTAGCTAATGCCTTGCATGACTCCCGCTTGTGTGCCGTAAAATCGATCAATAATTTTTGCAGTGCCATTAAATTCATCTGCGGCTTTTCCACTGATAAAAACACCCCAGCAGTCCATATCAGACTTATCAGCCGTTTTATCTGATAAATCTTGCTCTCCCACGCCTAGCAAAATTTTGTAAATACAATTAGCGCCAACCATGTAAATGATACGATCGTTTTCGCCGAAAACTCCACCAGGAGCCAACTTCGAATTTTCAAGAAGCTTCTCTCCGTCTTTAAAACTAATAGTTAAACAATCAGTATCACCAAGAGTCAGTAGGCTCTTCTCGTGCGGGTTATGATAAATGATCAGCGCAGGGTAATACGTACTATCACCATTATCAATTCCTTCCGTTTCTAACAAGTAGCCGTTTCGATAATCAACGTTACCCATATGACCTAGTCCATGAGAAATAGTGCCTATTTTTTCAAAATTATCTTTATTCAGTCGTTGGATGATTCCGCCATTATCTTCTCCACCAGATCCACAAATCCAAATTTCATCATCAACCACCACCGCATCTTGATCAATCGGGAAATCAAATCGCATTTCTTCCGACGGAAAATAAGTAGTGTATTCTGTGTCGTTTTCTTTTTCTACGATTTTGATATTTTGATATTTCAAAATGCCATTATTATTAAATGCTACAGCAAAACATTTTCCCCGGTCGTATCTGCTATTAGTAACTTCCAGTTTTTTATCAACAAAATTAAAAACTAACGTTTCATTGTGTTTTATTACAATTTCTTGATTTTCTAATATAACAAAGCCATAAAACCACGGCGAGTCAACATGCAGTGATTTATTGTCAAAAACTAGATTAATCGTTGTTCCACTAATGATTTGATTCACGTTTCCCAAGCAATAAATAATATTCGTTTGATCTTGCTGATCCGTAGCCGGTATAGATCCGTTAACAGTATATGGCAGAGTACTTGATATCATTTTGGCCGTTGCATCAAAAACAGCCAGTATCACTCCGTTAATTGCAGATCTAGTGTCAACGGTTGTAATAGCTAAATTGTCGCTATCGTAATCGTATGTTAGCATTTGCAAATTTGACGTATTATTAAATGCTAAAGTTTGAGCACTTGCGCCATTCGTGTAAAATTTTGACCGATTTTTAGTCACAATTCGTAATGTTGGCACGGTAACAGTCAAATTATCAAAATCAAATTGCATTTTTTGGCCAGTCAAAGCAAAAGTCACCATGCCACCAACTGGTGCTTTTGGCATCACACCGCCGTTATAGCTAAAATCAAATGGTAAACTGATAACTGGATTATTGACATATCCATATTGGATACCACCAACACAAAGATTATTTGGCTCGTCTATTGATCCGCTTGTGGGCGCAGTGTACGTAAATGTATTTAGCAATGTGTTAAAAAATAGGCTGCCCCACGTAGTCGATGACAAGTCAACTTCGTGTGCAGCGATCAACGTACTTTTTTTCCCTAATCTAAATCTTCCTGAGGGGAAACTCATAATTTTAGTTGTCGT